>CAJWLW010000057.1 GCA_913042885.1 uncultured Lentisphaeria bacterium
GGACGCGGGCGCGACGGGCGAAGGGATAAAGTCGCGCCGGATCCTTGGCGGGCTCGTCAGTGGATTCGGATGTCGTCGCTTCCGGCATGCGGATTCCGCGGATTTGCTGGCGGGAGAAGGGATCATGATTGCCTATCCGTCCCAATATACCGCAGGTGCCTGCAGCGAAAAGCATATCGACGCAAAACAGGCAGCCCACTTGTCCACATTCGTTACGGTCAATTCTCGATAGCGGTACGGAATTTGCGGTATATAAGCAACGATATTCCAACAAACACAACCAACAGGCCCCAATGGTCAAAAATCCGGCAAAAATCGAACTGCCGACAGCTAAGCGGCGGGGGAATGTGCGACAAAACAGCAATGTTCTGACGTTGCCGGGAATCGACTGAATCATGATGCAGGTTGCAGAACTGACAGACAAGAACGGGCGACTGAGGTACCACGACATGGTCGCAGAGTTCCAAACATGCTCGGAAACTGATTTTCTCGATCAGGTACAGGAGCCGTTTCTGGTTGGCAAGGAACTATATGACCGCTTCTTTCCCGATGTCCTCGCCACCGATGAGCACGACGTGTCGGACGTCGGAGCGTTTCACGCTACAACGCTGCGACAGGCCCGCAAACAGGCTGCCGACCAGGTGACGCTGACCGACACCGACGGCGCGACCCATGCAATCTTCGTGCTGCGTAAAAAAGAGTTTTCCCGTGAGCATGCCAGCGTCCTGTCGATCGGGCGACACGAGACAAACGACATCGTCATTGCCGACTATTCCGTCTCGCGCGTTCACGCCCGCATAATCGAGTTCCGCGGCATGTTTTTTATCATTGACCTGGAATCGACCAACGGCACCAAGCTCAATCATCAATTCATCACACCAAACATCAAGGTCCGAGTGGAGTCCGATTCCATAATCACATTCGGGCGTCTGAACTTCGTCTTCATGTCCCCGTATGATCTGTACCAGGGCATACACAAGGACATGCTCACCAAGGTTGTGAACTGACAATCAAGGGTTGCCGGAGCAATGCAGAATCCCAGAAACTCAACAACGGTTGAATCATGAAAGTTGAAGCCCACACACAAGAGAGTGTAACACCAGGGAGGGTATACTAATGTTAGTCCTGACACGACGATGCGATGAAAGCATCGTCATCGCCAACGACATCGAAGTAAAGGTCCTGAAAATCCAGGGCAACCAGGTGCACCTCGGAATCAACGCACCGCGCTCGATCACGGTCTATCGTGAAGAGGTTTACAAGCGCGTGATGAACGAGAACAAAGTTGCTGTGCGCGAATCATCGGCGAGCAACAGCAAAATATCCAAGCCGCATAAGAACCTGGACGACCTGTAGAATATTCTCAAGGACGGCAAGAAGAAATCACTGAGTGTAACGCCCTACACTTCCCAGTCCTGTGCCTTGTCTTCGTAACCTTCGAACGCCGGCAGCGCCTCGAACTCGTCCGCCTGGAGGCATATGTCAAGGTCCCGCACAAGGTCCTCGGCGCACTGGTAGCGGTCTTCGATCTTCTTCTTCAGCAAGCGCGCCAGGATAGACTGCAGCGCCATCGGGAAGTCCGCAATCACATGCCGCGGCTCGTACGGTTTTTCCCTGCGAACTGCTGTTGCAAAGTCCGCAAACGACAAGCCTCTAAAGGCCTTGTGCCCAAGAAAAAGTTCGTAGGCGACCGCACCGAGCGAGAAAAGATCACCGCGGTTGTCGATCTTGCCCGAAAGAAAGCCTTCCGGCGAAGTATAGGCTGGGCTGCTCAGCATCTCCTCGTCGATTGTCAGTTCGGAATTGGGTAACTGTGCAACACTGTAGTCCATCAACTTGGCGGTCAGATCGTGCAGCACGAGAATATTGTCCGGCTTGATGTCGCGATGACAGATCCCTTGCGCATGGGTAGCACACAGCGCATCGGCCACCTGCCGAATAATCCCAACCTTCTCGGCAATTGTCGCCGACACCAGGCCCTTCGACACCAGTTTGAGCGAACGCCCGCGTATGTAGTCCATGACGAAATACGGCAACCGCGGATTTTTCGCGTAACCGTAGTCATGGGTCTTCACGATGTTCGGGTGATCAATCTTCGACAGCGTTTCTATCTCGCGAAAGAACCGACGCGTCTGCAGCCGATTATCGGCATCGTCGTGACCGGAGTATCGCAGCAATTTCAGCGCGTACTGCCGCGTCTCCCCGTTTTCATCGGTTTTCTCGACTAGGAGCACCACCCCATTGAAGCCTTCTCCCAAGCTGTTGAGGATCTTGTACTCACCGATGCGGCAGTCGTCATTCGGGTTGTCGCCGAGCTGGTCCAGCGCCACCATTTCCTCGCCGCTATCGAAGATATTGGCAATCGTACTGTAAAACCGGTCCATGTCGATCGGCTTGGGCAGATACTCGACAGCTCCGAGGCGCATGCACTCGACTGCATCGTCGACTCCCGGTAGACCCGTGACGAGCAGGATAGGCACGCCCGCCTGTTGGCGTTTGACTTCCTTGAGCAGTTCGATACCCGTGATACCCGGCATGCAGATATCGGAAATAACCAGATCAAAATTCTTCACCGCAATCATGCTCAAGGCAGCCTGAGCATCGTGCGCTTCGAACACCTGAAAATCCTGCTCCTCCAGAATGATGCGGATGAACTTGCGGATCTGCATCTCGTCGTCGACCACCAGTATGTTCCGGCGGTTGGGCGTTCCCTCGCAAGGAACTGCGCCTGTTTCCGAGGGCTCAATTGATTTGTCAATTGTGGTTTTCATGAATCGATACTCCAGTATTGGTAGGGTTCGCGTGCGCGCGTCGTTTCTAATGATGTTTTTGTCGCAAAAACTATTCCACACGAAAAAAAGTCGCCAAGCGCGTAAATAAACACGTAACTATCTTATTGAAAACGGATTACGATTCATCTCCGGACAGGGCCCGGTGAACAATAATTTTCTCCGCCGGCAGGTATGTTGCCAGACGTTTGCTCATAAACGCCAGCATTTCGGCTTCCTGATCGTCCGCGTAACTCACGGTATTGCCCTGCCGCGTGTACGGGAAATAGAGAATATCGGAATCCTCGCGCTGTCGACGGATACGCTTGAGATACTCGGCATTCATCCGGAAAGCACCGATGCAGCAATCAAAGACGCCGGCGGGATCGATTGCTGCAAACGTGGAATCAATGAGTTCGGCATATCGCTCCTGCCAATTTTCGATCCGCAGCACTGGATCGAAACACACCCGTACCGGCCAACCGGCTGCGAGTGCCTCGCGAGCGGCCGCCAGGCGTGCGGCCAATGGCGGCGTACGGCTCTCGTACTGCCCCGAGACGGCGGCAGGTGACAGGGTCCAGGCCAGCACTGCATTCGGTATGGGATCGAGCTCGGCAATGGCATCGAAATTCGCGCTCTTCGTACGGATCTCGATCAACAGATTCGAACGCGTGCGGCCAAACTCGATCCAGCGACGACACAACGGCAGAACATTCTCGAACGCCAGCAGGTCGGTATCGTAGGACACACACAGGTATAGCCTGCCTGCGGCTGCAAGTCGCTCATCCGCAGCCGCCGTGTAAGCCTCGTGGTTGACGAAAATCACCAGGTTGCCGGAGGTGTACATCCCCTGCAGATAGCAATAGTCGCAATTATAGACACAATTAAACATCTGCGCACTGTAATAGAAGGCATCGTACCCGAAATCAGGAGCATAGCCCGAGCCGGGATAGAGGAAATGATCCTTCTTAACGGCAAGGATCAGTTTCATGCTGCGCTTCTGCGCCTGAAACCGCTGATTCGGGCGATTGAAAATGTGCTTATAGTCATCGACCGAGATTACCTGCGCCTGACTGAAACGACGACATATCCGCTGTGTGTCGGGATACTCCTCAGCCCCTTTCTCGACATAGATATGAGAGAAATTAGTCGTGTTCGGCATAGATGGTTACGCAAATAAAATGGGTGGATCGGCGATAGCAATACGGCGCGACACCGCAGACGATTTCAAAGCATCATCGAGGGTGCCTGCTCCCCTGGCACTCTCCCGTACCTGCAGGCAGGTAATCGGGACCTGGCCGGCATACGCCGGAACAATGACTGTGCGAGGCACTGTACTACGATGGCGCCAGTTGCCGGCGGAGGTCATCGAAACGGGTAAGCCGGGATTGTTTGTCGATTGTTTCACTGGTATGGCATGGCTCCAGAATCGGAAGCAGGTTCTGCGAAGTCCGCAACTTATATCCGACAGCAAGTTGTTGCAGCATGTGTCGCTGGGTGACGGACAGCCGCAACGCCTTGGCCGCGATATCGAGCGCATCCTGCTCGGCCGGCATCAGCGGTGGCTCTGATGAATGAGCTGCTGCCGCGGCACCGCGCAGAATATCCACTGCCGACGCAGCCTGCGCCGCCATCAACTCGGTGACTCGGGCGGCCTTCAAATCCCCGTCAAGAAAATCGGACACGACTTTGAGGCACATGATCAGATCGGTGGGTACAAACATGGCCGCCGCTTCAAAAAAACCGGCACCCTCCATATCGACTACCGGCCCGGCATCCACATTCGACTGCCCCGCCTGCACGGGCTGGTCGCAGGTCGTCAATGCAGCTTCGAGACAACTGTGGCGATACAGCATGTCCGGCAGGAAAATACGATCACTGCTGTGGTCGCAGATACGGTTGATGACCAGCAACTGCCCGATTTCATGGGTGTTGCCGGTGGCACCGCACACTCCGATGTTGGCAACGATCCCCGGGCCGCGGGCGCCATATCTCGTCAGCATGAATGCGGTTGCCGCGGCAGCCCGTGCCTTCCCTACACCGGAGACGACAAGAATACAGTCATCACCGGTAAATACTGCGGGGTTCGCAACGTCATTGTCACGAACCAGACCGAGCTGTCGGGTGATCGGCTTCGCCTCACAGGCCAGCGCTACGACGAGGTAAAGCATCAGGAGAGTGGTGGTTGCTGGTGGTGGACCCAGGTTCGATCACCGGCGTTGCCGGGCAGGCCCCCCCACCGTTGCGGTTTCATTTGCGCGGTAGCTGCACGTTATTGAAACTGATTATACCCCGGCCGTTGTGCTGCCCCATGCGCCCTGCCCTTCGGGTGTGGATGGCAAAATTACTTGAACCGGTGAATACGTCAATTAACCTTACGACATATTGAATGCAAGCACTGCAAGGCCATCCATGTCCGATCATCCCCACCTGTTCAGCGCCCCTGAACCGTCTCCGCCGCCCAAAAGTTCGGCGCCCAAGCTTGAGGCTTCCTGGCTCGCCGTGCTGAGAGACGAATTCGATAAGCCGTACATGATCGAGCTCCGACAGTTCCTGATCGATGAGAAAAAGCAATACACCTTTTATCCGCCGGGCCGCGACATGTTCAACGCCTTCCGGCATACACCGATCGACAACGTCAAGGTCGTCATCCTCGGCCAGGACCCGTATCACGGCCCGAACCAGGCGCACGGCCTCTGTTTTTCGGTCGTGGGAAACGTACTGCCGCCGCCATCACTGCTGAACATTTTTCGCGAACTGGAGACCGACCTGCAGTTGCCTATGCCGTCACATGGCAACCTGACAGCGTGGGCGCAGGAGGGCGTCTTCCTGCTGAACACGTCACTGAGCGTCCGTGCCGGACAGGCCGGCTCACACGCCGGCAAGGGCTGGGAAATTTTCACCAATCGGGTGATTGCCGAGGTCAACGAACGCTGTGACAATGTCGTGTTTATGCTGTGGGGGCGCCCGGCCCAGAGCAAAGCGAAGATGATCGATGCCGGCAAACATCTGATCCTGGCAGCACCGCATCCGTCGCCGTTATCGGCGCATCGCGGTTTTCTCGGCTGCCGCCACTTTTCACAGGCCAACACTTATCTGGGAAGCCACGGCAAAACCCCAATTGACTGGCAGGTTCGGTGACCCGACCGGGCGGGGCCTCTGGCGTACGCGCGCCATCATTTTATCACGGCCTAAACGCCACGTGAAACTCTCCGTGATATACTCGCGAACCACGATTTGGATTTCGGCAGCCGGAAACTCACCGTGCCGCTGGCCGATTTCTTCCGGAGTCCCAAACAGTCGCACAGGTTCATCGGGTGCGGCCAGCACGTCGGGCACGGTGAAAAATCGCTGTGCATTAGGTTGCCCGATTCTCAGATCAGTTGTGCCAGTGCCGACTTTGCCTGGGCGATCAAATCCGCATCGTCCTCGCCGGCTTCAGCGATGAACTTGTTCAGTACATCTGTGGCATCACCGACGCGGCTATCTCTCGCACAGCACAGGGCGATCCACAGAAACAGATCCTCGGTGCCTCGGCCGCCGAAATTCTGGGCGACACGAAAAGCAACGATGCTCTCGCCGTACTGCTGGAGCTCGAACAGACACTCGCCCTTGAAGCGCCAGCCCAGGGCGAGGTCGGGGACGCGTTCGATCAGTGTGTCGGCCTGCTTGAGCGCGTCGGCAAACCGGCCGGCACGATAGAGCGCCAGCGCCGATTCAATCGTCGGCCCACCACCGAAAAGTCGCTTGAGTATTCGTCGCATGCAGGCCGACCGGTCAGTCTTCGAAAGCAGGGTGTGACAGAAAGTCGTTCTGGCGCCTGTCTTCGTGCTCGTATAGATTGAAACGCATACCGACAAAGGCATACAGGTTCAACGTGAGATCACCGAAGTTCTCGCTGAAACCCTCGAGCCTGCCGTCCTCCAGTTTCCGGACCTTTATCGTCAAGCGCTGGCGACTGGGAAAGAACAGTTCGACGTCGCCTGCATAGCGCCGGGCCCGCTCGCTGGCACCGGCGCCGAAGTATATCGCGCCGATGCGTTCGATCGGAATGTCCATCGTCGCGTACGGTGTGTGGAACTTGGCGATGTCACCGGTGATCGTCGACATCGTACCGCTGACCTTGTCGCGATTGACGAATTCGATGAGGTCCTGGCCGGACAGTTCACCGATATCGCTGCCGGTGACACTGCCATCCCACTCCGCCACGCTGATGTTGCCAATGCTGAAGTTGCTCCTCTTCGAATCCGAATGAAAAACTATCGCGGTGCCGCGGCCGATGAACATCTGTGAATCGCCGA
Source organism: uncultured Lentisphaeria bacterium (assembly GCA_913042885.1). Next base: position 7,070 of record CAJWLW010000057.1, read on the forward strand.
ACCCCTCGATATGTTTGCCGTTGATGAACAAATGAAATTGCCGATTCTCCTTGTCAACGTTCAGCTGAATCGCGACGCGCTTGTTCTTGCGTAGGCTCGGGACCTGCTTTTCACCCAGCAAATTCATCCCGCCGTTCGCAGAAAATCGACTCAGCTTGATGTGCAATCCGCTTATTTCCAGCAGATAGCAGTCGCTGCCATAGCGGTGCATCTGCTTGGCGTACAGCATCACCTGCATGTTCAATTCACCGGGATTGCAATCCAGGTCGAATTGAATATTCGCCATCTCCGGTAGCCCGACGTCGCGGCCAATCGTCCCATTACCTACCAGGCGCTCGTTTTCGACAATCCATTTGCTTGTGCCGGTCTGTTGCCACTCCGCGATATTGCCTGGTCCGCTGTACAGCGCATTGCGCACATTGCCCGGTGTGATCGACGAAATCATCGGGCGCTTGATCGTCATCACCCCGCCGTACCAGGTTTCCAACACAAGCTCGTCGTGGTCGAGGCTGACGATCTTACCGTACAGCGTGTCGCTGTTGGTCAACACCACATAGGTACCGCCATGCTGCGCCACGGACCGTTGTCCGAGGAAAACACCGTTGACATTGCCGCTCTTGATGCGAATCGGCTCGACGATATCAGGATGCGCCCAGTATATCGAGCCTTCTTCATCGAAGCGTTGCATCGTTCCGTGCAGTTTGTCGCCGTTTTTGAACAACAGCACACTCCGCGAGTCCCCCCCGTCCGAGGAAGACATCCCGACCGGTGCCGGCACCGCCAGTGCATGCTGCGGCCCTTCGGCGTCACCGAAATCCAGTTTCAACTCCGCCTGCACGGTCATGCCGGCAAACAGCAGCACGGCGCTCATCCATGTGATTTTCATCGCATTCCTTTTCGTCTTGAAGTGTTCAGTTACAGAGGTTTCAGGTATCAGGGAAAAGGCTTCGGAACAAGTTATTCTCTTCACTGACATCTGAAACCTGGCATAATCACCGTTCGTAAATCGGCAGGTACCGATAGTTCAGAGCAAGCGCAAGCAAAGCCGACGACGTCGAGAAAGTCGAACCGAACTGACCCTGCCAGCTTCCATCGGTGTCCTGTGACGCCACCAGCCAGTCGATATTGTTCCCGTTCCACACCCGCCATAGTTCGGGGTCCATGTGAAAATAAGCCTGGGACGCGTAATACAAATAGTAGAACGGCCGTCCGTCGCTGTTGGTGTAGTTGGCTTTCGTCAGGTACTGCCGCGCGCCGCGGTAGGTTGAGTTGCGTTTTTTCTTCGCCAGGGAATATACCGTCGCGGCAATTGCGGTTCTTGTCGGATTTCCATCACCCGCGGCAACATAGCCGATACCACCATCGTTGCTCTGGCACATCGTGTAGAACTTGAGCCCGGCATCGATCGAGGATTGCGGCACGGCAATACCGGCATTGCGTGCCGCCAAAAGTGACACCATGACGGCGCCGGTAACCGTCGAATCGCCATCGACGCTCTCTGGATTGTAGCGCCAGACACCGGAACTATTGTTGTTCTGCGCTGCGATCGTGAGATTCACAGCCCGCTCCAATGCAGGTCCAAGCCGAGGATCATCGACAGCGCCGTAAGCCTCGGCAAGGGCCAGCGTCGAGAATCCGTGGTTGTACATCGAGCGACCGAGATAGCCGTTGTCGTTGGCACTGGCCAGGATAAAAACCAGGCTGCGCTTGATCATCTCGCTGTACGGCCCATGGTTCGGGTCCTCACCGTGCGCCAGGACCGCCAGCACAGCAAGCCCCACAACGCCGGGCTGTTTGCCGTACGAATCTCCCCAGGTCCCATCCGAGAACTGGTTCTTCATCAGGAACCCGATGCCACGTGTATAGGCTGTCTCGACGCGCTCGGGAATCGGGTCGTCAGTGTAAAACAGCGACTGGCTGAAGCCGGTAGCAGTCGTCAGGAAAACCAGAATAACAGGCAGTAGTCGCATCAGGGCAATCATTTCTCCAGTTCTTCCATGGCACGAAAATACTGTTCCACTGCTTCGCGGAATTCTTCCGGAATCGTGGCCGGATCAATGCGCCCCGACGTTTTCTCGACGCTGCGTGCCTCGCCGACAGCGCCGGCGGCCGGCTGTCCATCAATCTGTGCGTTACCGGCGAAGTTCGATTCGCCACCGGCCACGCTGCCCTGCCCCGGTTTCTTTCCCTGGCTCTTTACAAGCTGCGCCATCATTTGCGCCAGCATCCCGGCAGCGGCACTGGTGCATTGGCTTTGGAAACTGCCGCAGGCGCGAGTGAGAAGCTCGATGACCTCGGTCTCCGCAGCAATAGTCTCGCCGTCGGTCTGCGGTCGCTCGAGCAATTCGCCGGCATCGTCCATGGCGTGTGCCACTTCTTCGAGCAGATCATAGAGCAACGGTGACCAGGCATCCGCGGTCATGACGTTAATATCCGCGAGCAGGTCAAGCTGCTTGTCGAGCAGCCGCCTGCTGCGCGCCTTGTGCTGGCGCTTGCCTGCCTGCAACCGATCGGTGGCACGGGTCTGTGTCCGCAAAGCGTCTTCCTGTTGGGCAATGCGCAGAAGATCCATCATGATCCGCATCGCCTCCGCAGACAGTGAGTCTCCGCCGCCGCCTTCGTTGTCTCTGCCGCCGGAGCTGTCGAGCCGGTCGGCCCAGGCATTGAAGCGTTTGGCCCAGCCATCCGTATCCGCTATCGCCTTCACAAGCTGGTTGCTGCCGATGCATTCGGTGAGCCCGGCCAACGACTCCTGTATGTGCGCTTCCGTCATCTCACTGTGGATCTCGCGAAAGGCATCAACGCCCGTGCGTATGGCGTATCCCTGAATATCATCCTGCACGAACTTGCTTTCCCGCCGCAATTCGTATTGTTGTGTCGCCGATTTCTTGAGCTGCTCGGCGAGTTCCGGTTCGAGATCGCGTGTGCGCATACCGATCGTTTCCGGCAGCGCCCGTTCCAAGGCCACCTTGATTTTTCCCTCACCGGCACCGAGCTGGCGCAGTCGCAAGATAAAATTGCGCGCGACCATGTCATTGAGCGAGTCGTCCATGTCACCGACCATCTCACGCAGTTTCTTCACTGCACTCGCCTCCTTCGTCGCCGCCGCCTGCAGGTCACCGCGGCGTGCCGCGCCTTCCTTCTTCAACCCGGCCTGCATCGATTTGACGATCTCAGCCATCTCTGCCTGTGAAAGCGCTTGCATGCCGCTGACCGTTTCCGCCAGCCGCGCCAACAGTCCGGTCGGGAACTGTTTGTTCCGTATTGCTTCGGCCAGCAGTTCGCGGCCCGTCCCGGAGGTGCGCTCGAGTGCTTTCCGGTTGGTCTGTCCTTGATTGACCTGCCGCCGCATTGCACTTGTCGAGGCTTCAGTCTGCAGGTCTTCATCCGACAAAGCCTGCAGTCGCTGCTTACCGTCGAGCAGTGACTCTTCGCTGCGAGCCAGGTCTTCCAGCTTTGTAAGCAGCGCTTCGAACTGTCGCCGCACCTGCTCGGCATGCTGCGCGTAACTGAGCACGTCGATACGGTAGAGCTCGGTGGTTACCGGCTGTCGGCCGGGAAGGTAGTCGACGGTGGCAGCGTACAACTCCACGATACAAGGTATCGGCAGATCCATGAATTCAGGCGACATCACGAACGTGCCGGTTAGGCTGGTCTCCTTTGACCCCCCATCAACGACAGTCGCCGTCTCACCCAACCCCAGATCCTTGCCCTCGCCGTCCTTTGCCAGCCAGACAAGGTTGGCATGTCGCAGCCCAAAATCGTCGGTCGCCTTGACCTCGATCTCCAACGTCTCATCCTCGAGGATCGCCGTGTGCCGGGCCAGGTTAAGCAACTTGACTTCCGGCTTGCGGTCCGCCACCGTCGCGAACTTCAGTACCCGCGCCTGTTTGGGCGCCAGGCCATAAATATCCCGCCATGTCAGGCTACACGACACCAGGTCCTGCGCCGGCATCGGTAAACTTATAAAATGCTTGCCATCGACAGTCATCGCGGTCGTCACTGTCCCCGCCGCAGTGGTCGCTGTTCTCGTGGTGGCGGCCGACAACGTCAACTCCCCCTGTTGCAGGATTCGGCTGACCTCGCCTTCGAAGCTTACCTGCGACGATTCGAGCATCCTCACCTTGCTTCCGTCGACGGTCGTTTCGACATTCGGCCGCTGCAGGTACTCCGGGAGCGTCACGTGCGCCACCAGCCGGGTCAGCGCCGGCCGATGCCGCGGCCGAATAATTGTGTGCGCCTGTGCGTCGCCAACCGAAATCGTCAGCGGCACCTCCCGTGTCTGCCCTGGCACCGTCAGGCCGACAACCCTACCGTCGACATCGAACGTGATCGGCCTTTGCCCGGCCAGCACCACCCGCCCCTGCGACGGGATCCAGCGGGAATCGCCAGACACATCCGTGCTTAGCACAAACGGCTCACCGTGCGCAACGTTCAGTTGTGCCGGCAACGGCACCAGGTTCACGAAGGTATGGCGTTCGATCTCTGCCAGGGGCTGCAGCCACCGCTCGAACGCGTTGAATGCCGCCTCGGGCGAAAACAACGCGACGACGGTCACCGCAATCAGCACGGCGGCACACAGACCGACCGCGCCACGTGCCGGCCTGCGATCGACAGCCTCCGTGAAATCGACTGTTGCCGACTCCGCAGCCACCTGGTCAATAGCGGCGCGGCAGAGGTCGGACGACATATCGCCCGGCAAGTCATCGGCATTGACCAGTTCAACCACCCCGAGTAAGCGGTCACCGAACTGCCGATGATAACGCTGAATCAACCGCGATATCTCACATCCATCGCGCCGTTTCCAGTACCAGTGGCGCAGCCAGTACCAGGCAGACAGTCCCAAAGCCAGCGCTCCGGCCCCCAGGAACAAGACGCGCAACAGTGCCGGCGTGTCCCAGAACCGGTCGGAAACATACATCACGACGATCGACAACAGCAAACCAACCAGGGCACCCCCGGCCGCCACGATCGTTTCGACCCGCCGCAGACGCCTCTCGCAGGCAGCGAACTGAGCAACCAGCTTCGGCGGCAGCGACAGATTATGTGATGAGCTTTTCATGTGCCAGATATTTTCACGCACTCCGGGTCCGGATGGTCAACGTACCCTTTCAGAGTTTCTCGATCAGTTGCACGATCGCCTCACGTGTCGCCGCAGGTGAATCGTTCGCGCCTGGGCCTGCTGGTCGAGGTACGTGAGGCTGTCTTGAAAGGGTGCAGCGATAGCCCGGATGACACTCAGGACAAGTTCGCTTGATGTATTGGCGATTACTGGCATCCCGGTGTCTCGGACGATCGCTCGGAAACGTATAACAAGCTATCTGAAAGCATATTACATCTGCACAAACAACTATTTGCAAGCCCCATTTTCAGATCACCCCTGCAGCTTTGCGCAGACACCAGAATGTAGTGCAAAGCCCCAGAATAATCAATCCCCACCACCAGGTGCTCCAGAGCTTGAAACGTTCCATCACCTGATGCTCCAGCGGCGCCGTGCGAATAGCCTCCAACAGTTGGGAAACGTCTGCGGAGTCCACAAAACTGCCACCGGTAATGCGGGAGATATCGCGCAGCACCGAGCGCCTTGCAGGCTGTCCGATCTTCTCTCGCCGCACGCTGGTAATCTCGAGCAGCGAGGTCAGTGAGTTTCCGGTTGTCCGGCTGCTTACGACAACCTCGGCAGTGCCGCTGCGGGCCGGTTTCCACTTCGTACGATAGAGGCCCCAGCCACCTTCAACCGCCTCGAATTCCAGCTGCTGCTGGTCGTCGTCGATGGTCACGGTCGCTGTCACGATGTCGTTGCTGAGCGGCAGACCGCTGTCGTCAAAGATGTTGGCATTGATAAAAACGGTATCGCCGCGCTGCGGCGTTTCCGGCGTATGAAAGACACGGATGTCCTGGTCATGCGCCAGGTGACGGGCGTGCGACATCCAGCGCACAACCTGCCCCCAGAAGCGGTAGTGATATTTGTCCTCGACACCGCGGCGCCAGCGCCAAGCGCTGTCGGTGCCCATGAATAGCGTCTGGCCGTTGCCAAACGGACGCAAGACGATGAGCGGCAGCCGTCCCCATTCGTTTCGCCGCGAACCGTGTACCGCCAGCACGTGCGCTCCAGGCTTCGACCTGGCAACCGGCGCAGCCCAGTAAAACCCCGGAAGCTCCTGCCACACCCGGCGGTTTTTGTTGCTTTGCCGGGTGAGGCTGGTCAGCAGATGGGCTTCACCGCGCGTGGTGATCTCCCAGCGAGATTCGTGCGCTGCCGCCAGTCCCTGCGGTTGCTCGGGGTCGAGGGTGACCGGCAGCAGCTCGGCAAGCGGTGACTCGATCATCGTGAAAATTCGACCACGCGAGCCCGGCAAAAAAACCAGGCCGCTGGCCTGCTGCTCGATCAGGCCGCGAATCAATGTCGCATCCTTCTCGGTCAGTTCATTGCCGCCAATACCAACGTCGCCAAGGAAAATGACGTCGTACTGCGCGAGTTTTTCGCGGCTGCCGGGGAAGTGACGGATATAATTGTGCCCGTCACCACGCCGCATGCCGGGGTGCATCAACAGGCAATCGACATCGACCCCCGGGTCACGGGTGAGCGCGTTGCGCAGGTAACGATACTCCCAACGCGGTTCCGATTCGACGATCAGGACCTTGAGTGTCTCTTCGCGGATTGCGATAAAACCACCTGCTTCGTTGTTCTCGAGAATCTTTTCCTCGGACTCAAGTGGCAGTCGTACATCGATGTAATACCGTCCGAGATTGTCGGCCCGCCATGACAGCATGTCATTGACCTCACCCTGGGCCGGAACACGGATCGAGCGTTCCGCCAGCACACGGCCCTCGACAGTCAGGCGCACTGCAGTCTCGACATCGCGGTCGAGCTTGCTGCTGACCCGGAATGGCACGGCGATCTGTTCGTTCAACAGGGCGTAGGACGGAATCCGTACTTCATCGAGAATGAGGTCCGGCAAATGCCGATGGCTGCCGACACCGACGGTGTAAACCGGCACGCCGCGGCGCCGGCAGGCGACCGCCGCCTGCACTGGGGAGCGACCGAGATTCCAGTCGCCGTCACTGAGGAGAATGACCGCGCGCGCGTCGGGATACTGCGTCAGCGCATCGTTCAATGCTTTGTTGAGATCGGTACCGATGGCATCCATGCCGCCTTCGACAGCGTCCCCGGAATCTGCCGCGATGTCACCAAACCCGACGGTCTGAACATTAAAATCCGACGACAGCGGCCGCCAGAACTCGTTCTCGAGCTGGGCTTGCAGCCATTCCGCTCGGGTGATGAAGGTGTTGCCGTCGGCGACATCGAGTGTTGCCATGCTCTCCGACATGTCGTACAGGACCAGGTGCAGCGGCTGTTCGGTATACGACGTATGTGTCAGGCGCTCGGGCTTGAACAGGGTAAAAACCAACAACGCAACAATAATCAGGCGCAAGGCCTCGAGCGCGATGAACCGTCGACCGCGCGACCGCCGGCAGGCGCGAATGCTGCAGACGATCGTCGCCAGAGCAATACCGATGGCCGCGACCAGTGCCGGTGTCGAAATTGTATAGGACCAGAGTGTCATAATTCAATGATACCGGGTGCGGCGGTCAAGTTTCCAGGCCCACGGTTGCGGGTGGTGTGGTCAGAACGAGCTCCGCGAGCAGGCAAAGCAGCACAAGCACGACGCAGGCCCGCCACAACTCGCCCTGGCGATTGGCGACGTCATCCGGGGTCTCCGTGAACAGCCGCCAGTCGACACCGCCGAAGAGTGGCGCCAGGTCATCCCGACTCAGTCGGGGCAAGTCACTTTCCCGGGCAGCAGCATTGAGCACGATGCGGCGGCGGCCGCTATCGAAGACGCCGGCTTGCCAGGGACTTTCGGCATCTCCCGACTGTGCCGGCACCCACGCCGGCTCACTGTCCACCGGCAGGAGACGACCGCATTCGCCGTAGACAATCTGGTCGAGTCGCCGGCCGCCGACGCGCAGCAACCGCTGCACAACCGGCACGAGTACGGCCCCATAATGCAGGTTTGACCAGTCCGGGTGCGGCAGCGACGTGCACACCACGATACGGCCGCTGCCACGGCGATGTTCGAGGATGAACGGCTGATCGTCGTCGAAGCGGGCCAGTACCGTCGCGTCGGCCGCGATCCGGCAGCGCTGGATGATATCGAGCTCGGCAAGGGCGAGCGGCACGCCGGTCGCCGCGTCCGCCAGGACGCCACGGTCGCGCGTCCATTCATCGATCTCAAATACATCCGACTGTTCCGGGTCGTGCCAGGTCGCGAAATCCAAAATCGCGGTGTTACTGACATCGGTGCCAGGAAAGCACAACAGCGTACCGCCGTCATCGACGTAGCGCTGCAGTTTCGCCTGGTGCTCAGCAGCAATGCTGCCCTGCCAGATAACCAGCGCAACGTCGGACAGGTCAACGGGCGCGAACGTATCGGGGGACAGTTGCAGTGCAGCCTCGCGCGCCGCGGGCAAAGGTGCAGCAGCCAGGTGGAGCAGTCGACCGACAGCGGGGGTGCCAGCGCACACGACGGTGCGCAGTGTACGCTGGCGTCCAAACGCGAAGTAGCAGATATTGTCACTGCGGTTGCTGTCGTCGGGCAACGAAACCGACCCCCAGCCACCGGTCATCATCTGCCGTAGTGGCAGACGCCGGCGCACGCGCATGGATCTGGTTTCGAGATGCACGTCGAACTGCATCGATTGACCATCGATATTGACGTTCAGAGGCACGACGATGTCGCTCTCGACTGTTGCTTCGATATCGAGATCCAAAACCAGCTCGGCCTCATCCCCGGCCTGGTGCCGTTCACAGTTGACCAGACGAATCGCGAGATTTTCCTTAGTCGGAAGGTTGGCTGCCAGGATGCGCACGGAAACCTGATCGCCGAATGCCTCGAAGCCCTTCGCGATATTCGCCCAGGCCTGACTATCGGGCTGCCAGCTCACAGCCTGCAGGTCGGAGGCGATCCAGATCTCCGTGCGGCGGCCGGGGTGCCGCGACATCCACGCCTGGCAGGCATTCAGCAAGGCAGTGATATCGGCAGCGGAATCCGTGCGACGCACGGCGGGCCAGATGATCTGTCCCGTCTGTTTATCGATTCTCTTGAGCATGTCCGCATCGACGATCTGCTGCGCCATCAGAGTGGCGCTGTCGATGAGCACGATCTCGGCGCCCGCGTCTATTTGCATGGCGGCCTCCGACAGTTGATCGAGAACACGCAGGCGAGCCGAACGATGGGTTGCGGTATCGATCGCTTCCATGCTGCCGCTGCGATCGAGCAGGATGATTACGCGCGCCGGCGGCCCGCCAAACAGCGATCCGAGCATACCGCCGAGCAGCGGCCGCGCCAGAGCCGCCGCCAGAAACAACAGCGCCAGAATCCGGAACATAAGGATGAGAAACTGCCGCAACCGGGCGTGACTCGTCGACACGCGTGTGGCGTGGAGCAGGAACCCCATAGCCCCCCACGGCACGGTGCGGTAGCGCAACCGGTTAAGCAGGTGGATGACCAATGGAATCAACGCCAGCGGCAAGCCCCACAACAGGATTTCAGGTTGCAGCAGACTCAAGAATCAAGCGGGGTCTCGGGTGTCAAATTGGGAACGAAGTTACAGGTCGAAAATACCGGGTGGCTCGCGGTTTCGGTTTCAGGTTTTCTGTTCACTGACACCTGCAACCTTCTATTTTTCTTCCTCAGCGATCAGCTTTTTCAGTTCGGCGGCGGCCCAACTGTGCTCATAGAAGATATAGATGCGATAGCCCATGCATTTCTCGAATGCGGCACGGGCCGCGGCTTGATCGCCGCGTTGGCGATCAAGCAGGCCCATGTAAAACCAGGCCTCGCACATCTGGCCGCTGGTGAGATTGTCGTCGCCCTGAGCGACGCCTGCTTCCAGGAGCGACTCGCGATCCACGTACCCAAGCAGATAGCCAATGAGCTGCTCGGCCCAGATGCTCGATGTATCGCCGGTACCCATGCCGCGATAGTAGGCAGCCAATGACTCACGGTCATCGATTCCGGCGTAGAGCCTGGCAAAGTACAACCACATGCGATAGTACGGATTCTCCTGATCAGTCTCGAAGTTGCACTCGAATGCGAGAACGGCGGCCTCGTAATCGGCCCGGTAAAACTCCAGGAAAGCCTTGAGCTGGCAAGTCTCGAAAACCTCCGCACCATTCATCGTTGCGGTCTCGAGATCCATGTCGGCCTCGGCGTATTTGCCCATGCGCAAATAGATGGCGGCGCGGGCCAGATACATCGCAGTTTTGTCGACGTCCATGGCCATGAGCTTCTCCGCAAGCGCCAACGCCTGGTCAAGCGCCATGAGTTCCCGGTAGTGGTCCATGAACTCGAACATTTCACTATCCGTCGCCGGTTCCACACCGTCGAGCCGTTCGGCGTAGTCCACGAGGCGGTCGTAGTAGCTGCCGTACTTGCAGGCAACGAACAGACCACCATAGAGTTCAGCGTTCTCGGGGCGCAGGGCGATGGCCTGTTCAAGCGTCTCGATCGCTTCGGCGTAACGCTGCTTGTGCAGAGCCACCCGGGCACGGTGTGCCAGAGCCTGATAGCCATCACTGTCGTTCAGTGCCAGAGTCCGCAGTTCGTCGATCTTTTCGCGAATCGTCGTGGCAGACGTGCCCGTGATACTGCCACCGCTCTTCTCCGAGGCGGTAAGACCTGACTCGTAAAAATCCGCCGCCTTGCTGAACTCGCCGCGATCATCGTGCCAGGTGGCGAGGCGGAAGGCGGCGTTGGCGTCGTACAGTGAATCAGGCGGATCGAACTCGAACATCAGCCGCCAGGTGCGGGCGGCAAACAGGTTTTCCGTGTGGCGTTCGAGCATTTCTGCGAGACGGAAACAGTCTTTTTCAGAATTGATCAGATTGCATAAGTACTCCCACTGTTCCTCAGTGAGCTGGTCGATCTGTTTCATCTTGTTGTCGCTGTATATCTGCAGATATGTGAGAGCCGCGGTGCCGGACTCGCGCAACAACACGCGAATCTCACTATGCAGCTCGAGTTGACTGAGCACCGCGACTAGCGCCTCGAGCAGTGCCGGCTCGGCGCTTTGCAACAACTCGTGACGCAGGATACCGGCGACCTGATCAGGCTGGTTCAGCAGCACGCCGACCTTGGCATAGTAGGTCATGAGCATGCATTGGGAATTGACGTGACCAGCGCGGTCGAGCTCGACACCGGCGGCAGCCCAGAATTCGTTCTGCAGTTTACCGGCACGGATGGCGGCGGCGGTTTCGACCAGAAATGCATCAACCTCACGGTCACGGGTACGCAGCCAACCAAAGCGCCCCAGGCTGATAACATCGCGGTTGCGGCCAACCAGCCGCATCAGCACGACCCGTTGCAATGCATCGGCCTGCTGCAGCGAGTCGGCATTGAGTGCCAGGACCATGTCAACGAACTGGGCCTGCTCATGGATTGGCTGCGCCTGCAAGCGTTGGTGGATGGCGCTGGCGCTGACTGCCTGGAGCAATACACGTACGCCATCTTCGACCAGGGCGCGAGTCTTCGGATTCTGCTGTATGACGAACAGCAGCGGGATCGATTCAGCCTTGTGGCGAGTGATGAACCGACGCCAGGCTGCACTGACCTGCGGCCGGCTGCGGCGCCAAGGTTGGACAAAGTCATTTCGCCCGAAATCTTCGGCGAAAAAAACGGGTTCCCGCGGCGCCGCCTGCGTTTCCGTACCGATATGCAGTTCAGCGAAAAAGGCGTCGATATCGGCCTCCGCATTGGGTACAACGTACCAGACGAGGCGTTCCCAGATTTGCCCGGCGCGCAGGCGAATCTCGGGGTCATTGCTTTCGAGCAGCGGTGCCACGACAGATCTGGCGCGGCTGCCGAGACGCAACAATTCCTCTCCGGCCTGCTCACGCTCGGCGAAGCTGCTGGCACCGAGCTGTCCGGCCCAACGGACGGCGATCTCCTGGTCATCGTCGCCGCGGATAACGCCGGCCCCGGCAATCGCAACGAACAGCAGGATGTTACGAATTCGGTTCATGAGCACCAGCGTTTCGCCCGAGACAGAAAAAACCTCGTGAGGGCCGTTTCAGTAGGTTCGGAGGTCATCGTCAATTGATAGTCAACGTTGTGCTGTCGGCAACCGTGCCGCATGGCAGAGAGAAAGTTATCGACGGCTACCCTGTAGTCCGGCTGAATGGCGACCGGTTCGGTCATCAGAGCACTGCCGCCTTCGAGATCCTGAAAACGGATCGGCCGGTCAAACTCGAATTCGGTTTCCTGGCGGTCGAGCAGGTGGAAGGCGACGAGGTCGTGCTTGCGATGCCGCATATGCTCGAAACACGAGATCAGCGGATCGATATCGACGAAAAAATCGGAAAACAGCACGACCATCGCGCGCTGGCTGATGCGCTCGGCCAGACCGTGCAGGATCTCGACCATGTCGGTTTTGCCGCGTGGCTTGACCCGGTCGATCGTGTCGTAGATGAACCGCAGGTGCGCCGGATTTCCACGCGGCGGGATGTCGTGAACGACCTGGTCATTGAAACACAGCACACCCACGTGATCGGCCTGGTGTACGAGCAGGTGCGCCAGGGTGGCGGCCAGGCGCCGGGCATATTCGAACTTCGACATGCCGTCACTGGCAAACGTCATGGAGCCGCTGCAGTCGATCACCAGATAGCAGCGCAGGTTGGTGTCGGCCTCGAATTCCTTCAGATAGAAGCGGTCGGACTTGGCGTAGACGCGCCAGTCGATTCGGCGCGTGTCGTCGCCCGGGACGTATTTACGGTACTCGGCAAACTCGACGCTGGCGCCGTGATGCGAGCTGCGGTGCAAGCCGGTGAAGTTGCCGGCAGCGAGGCCACGCGGCCGTACGTTGAGCCGGGCGAACTTGGCGATGATGTCGTGATCGACAAAGTCGTAGGCCGGCTCTTCGGCTCCGGATGCCATCAGACGACGCACTCCTCGACCAGCCGTTCAACCAGGTGATCGCTGGTGATGCCTTCCGATTCCGCGTGGAAATTGAGCACGATTCGATGGCGCAGGACATCGTTGGCGACGTTGCGGATGTCCTCTTCGCGAACCAGGTAGCTGCTGTCGAAAACGGCATGGACCTTAGCGCCCAGGATGAGGTACTGCACCGCCCTTGGGCCGGCGCCCCAGGTAACCCAACGCTTGATCCAGTCCGGCGTGTCTTCGCCCCGCGGGCGCGTGCTGCGAACCAATGCAACGGCGTAATCGTAGATGTGATCGGGCACCGGCACACGTCGTACGAGCTGCTGATAATTGAGAATCGTCTGGCCGTCGATCATTTTGCGCACCCGCTGACGGTCCGCACCGGTCGTGCGCTTGGCAATCTGTACTTCCTCGGCAGACGAGGGGTAGTCGACTTTGATCAGGAACATGAACCGGTCGAGCTGTGCTTCCGGCAGCGGGTAGGTGCCTTCCTGTTCGATCGGGTTCTGGGTCGCGAGCACGAAAAACGGCTGGTCCAGCGCCATGGTGCGGCCGGCCGCCGTCACCTGATTCTCCTGCATGGTTTCGAGAAGCGCCGCCTGGGTCTTGGGCGGTGTACGGTTGATCTCGTCGGCCAACACGATATTGGCAAAGATCGGGCCGCGGGCAAATTCGAAGGCGCGCCGGCCGGGTTCGGTTTCCTGGAGAATATCCGTGCCGGTGATATCGGCGGGCATGAGGTCGGGCGTGAACTGGATGCGGTTGAATTCCAGCGTCAAGGCATCGGCAAGGGTGTGAACCATCAGGGTCTTGGCCAGGCCCGGCACCCCCATGAGCAGCGCATGACCACGTGCCAGC
>CAJWLW010000058.1 GCA_913042885.1 uncultured Lentisphaeria bacterium
ATCGTCAAAGGGATAGTGGCCCTGACACAATGACCAAATTCGAACTGACAGGATTGGGTCTTCAGCCGCAGTTGCCAACAGGTTACTGAGCCGATTCCTTGGGCATGACGATCTCGACCAGGCGATCGACCGGGGTCGTCACGGCCTGCTGCTGCCCGTTCGGCCAGGTGATGAGGAGTTCTATCGGGGCTGCGTGGGGACCCAGGCCGAAGTGCATTGTCAGCTCGTTCTGGTTGCCCTCGCCCGTACCCCCCTCCACCTGGCGGGTCAACGTCCTGCCGCCAAGCGCCACAGTCGCCTTGGCGCCGATAGCCGAGCCGGTGCCGGCCAGGTGAACCTTCAGCCAGTGGTTGGCGTTGCCGGTGTTGCGAAAGAGCTTGCCGTCCGTTACCAGATCCAGGTCGCCGTCGTTGTCAAAGTCCGCCCAGCATGCCTGGTAGGTTTTTTTCAGGCCGGCGAGCCCGGCGGCGGCGGTCACATCAGTAAATTCCCACGGCTCGGCCGGGTCGGTCGGGTTGCTGTCGTTGCGGTACAACACACAGCTGTCTCCGGGATAGACCGTGGTGAAGTACAAGTCGAGGTCGCCGTCGTTATCGTAATCGCTCAACGCCGGGCTGCCGTATGATTCCTGGTAGGCCACACCACACTGGCCTTTGTCCTGGAAATGATACTGTCTGGTCGGTCCCAAATTTTTCAGAAACCGGGATTGATGCTGGCCGGGATGGGCGAAGTTGCCGGCGAACAAATCGAAATAGCCGTCATTGTCGATGTCGCCCCAGGCTGAACCGATCGAATGTCCCCGCCCACCTGTTGCATCGATTGCCGACGCAACGTCCCCGAACGTGCCTGTACCGTCGTTTTGCCATAGTATGTTGGGTTGCAGCCAGTAGTTGGACACATACACGTCCTGATCCCCGTCCTCGTCGTAATCGCAGGACGTGACGCCGCGTGCGTAACGCTTGATCAGCTGTTGTTCAGTCACTTTGAACGCACCGTCGCCAGTGCTCAACAGTATTGTGTCGATACCGTGCTGGACCGCGCCCAGGTACAGATCGAGGAACCCGTCGCCGTTGTAATCCGCCCAACAGCCGCCGAGACCTGTGCCTGCCGGCAGCTCCGGCAGCGGTATTTTCGTGAAACCCTTGCCCGATTCGTTTCTGTACAGCTCGCGCAGGTCATAGTCGAAAATATCGAGGTCTCCGTCGTTATCGTAATCTCCCCAGACGCTCGGCCCGCCGCTGCCGCGCTCCGTGCCACTGGTCAACCCGGTAAAACCAGTGCCCCCGTCGTTGCGCCAGAGTGTTGCCCCGCAATGCAGATCGGCATAGCCGTCGTTGTTGAAATCTCCCCAGCAGGCCATCTGGTCCTCGAGACCGGAGAGGCCAACAGGCTCGGTGACATCCTCGAACGTCACCTGTCCCGGTGCGGCAAGCGAGGCGAGGAGAGAAAAGGAGAGCAAGGCTGGAAAAAGAATCTGTGCAACTTCGTATGGCTTTTTCATGGTTGTCGGGGTTCCTGGTTTTAGGGAGGTGGAGTGTTCGGCGTTCACTGACCGGCATTCAGAGTTCAGGCGTTCGGGATCCCGGAATTCGTTGTAGTTACGGAGGTGATGATTGCCTGAAACCCCAGTTCTCCATCATACCAGTGGGTTTTGATTGTCGTTGTTAAGCAGATCACCCGGCGCGAGTGAATTGAAATAGTCATCGGGCAGGATGTTCTGTTCGCCGTTGAACGTGCTGCCATCGGGCATGAATGCGGCGGTCATGGCCATGCGCCGGCCACGGGTCATGTTGGGGCCGGCGCCGTGTGCGACCAGCCCGTTGTGGAAGCTGCAGTCGCCCGCCTTCATCGGCACCGGTACGGGATCGATTCCGGCCATTTGCGGGTAGGCCTCGAAGATGCCGTTCATGTCCATGCCGATGGGGGTTATCTCGAAGCCCGCCATCTTATGAGAGCCTGGAAGAAACCACATACAGCCGTTTTCGAGCGTCGCATCGTCCAGTGCGATCCAGATGGATATCGAATCGTGTGAATGAAAGGACCAGAACGGATTGTCCAGGTGGTAAGCGGTCGGGTTGGCAAACGGCTCCTTGATCAGGGCCTGATCGCACCAGATCCGCATGGCGTCGACGCCGGCTAAACGCGCCGCCATCTGCCCGAGCTCGGTGGCACGAGTGTAGCGCTTGACCGTGTCGTTGATGCGCCAGAGATTCATGCGCTGCGTGAACACCTTGTCGTAGAAACCGTCGCCCTCGATCCACTCGAGCCCGTCGGCGATCTTGTTTTTTCCCATTGTCGAAATCGCCTCGAGTACGGCGGTTTCGAGTTCCTCGACTTCGTCCGCAGTCAGCAGATCGGGGAAAAAAAGGAAGCCGTTCCCGCGGTACGCGTTGATCTGTTCCGGAGTGAGCGTGGTTCGCATGGTGACAAAGAATGGCTAATGTTTGGTGTTCAACCGTTGCGGGCGCAAGAGATCATGAATTGCCAAACATATTACGTGGAATTGACATGAAAAGCAAAATAACTCGAAAGACCTGCCGTCTCGCCGGCATCAAGGTTGGCCTGATCTGTAAAGACAAGCTGTGGGGCATCGAATACATCGACTCGCCCAAGGGTAAAACCGCGGGGTTCAACGATTACGTCCATCGCCCTTTCGCCCTGTCGACCCGGGTGTTTCAAACCAGACACGGGGCGTGCGAGACCATTCATCAACTGCGCTGCATCGGCTACGAGCCCGGCTACAGCATGGCGTCAGTCGGGTCACCCCGAATCGTTGCGGGCAAACAGATCAAATTCAAGTATCGAGACAAGCAGACCGGGCTGCAGGTTGACGTTACCTACAGAGGTGCCGGCAAGGGTGCAGTGATCCATGCCGATGTCACGGTGACGAATCGCGGTGCCGAGCCCGTGACTATCGATCACATCTCCCCGGCGTTCCCCGGGCTGAGTACGGTGCGCAACAACGATTGGGTGGAGAACATGCACATCCACTTTGCCCGCAACGCCTGGAACGCCGAAGCGCAATGGTATGACAGGCTGATCTGTGAAGAGGGTATGAATGCCCAGTACCTGTCCGGGGATATGTCGACGTTCTTTCGGCTCGAATCGCTCGGCAGCTTTACCTCCGGTCGCTATTTGCCGATGGCGGTTCTCGAAGACCGGGGTGCCGGTAAATCTTATTATTGCGAGATTCGCTACTCCGGCTCATGGTCCATGGAAGTGGGCGCTCAGGGCAACCGTTTCTACGTCCTGCCATCCGGTCCCACAAAGGTAGATGGTCAGTTCTGGAGAACCCTCGCCCCGGGCGAATCACTCGCTTCTGTACCCATTGTGTTCGGGGTGACGGACGGCGGGTTCAACGAGGCGATAGCCGAGCTCACCAAATATCGCCGCGCCGATCTGCGGCCCAGCTGCAAGGCGGACAAAAAACTGCCCGTCATCTTCGACGACTACATGAACTGCCTTTTGGGTGACCCGACCGAAGCGAAGGAGCTTCCGGTTATCGAAGCCGCCGCACAGGCCGGCGCCGAGTATTACGTCCTCGACGCGGGATGGTCTGCGGGCCTTCGAGAAAACTGGTGGACTGCTGTGGGGGAGTGGCGTGAAAGTCCCGACCGCTACCCGAGCGGCCTGAAGTTCATCATGGACACAATTCGGGCGAAAGGCATGGTCCCCGGCATCTGGCTCGAGATCGAGGTGATGGGCGTTGACTGTCCAATGGTGGACAAGATGCCCGACGATTGGTTTTTTCAGCGCGGCGGCAGACGCGTCATTGCCGCCAATCGATATTTTCTTGATTACGCCAACCCCGCGGTGCGCGAGCATTGTCGCGGCATCGTCGACCGACTCATCGCAGACTATGGCGTCGGTTACCTGAAGATCGACTACAACATCAACCATCGCGAAGGTAATGAAGCGGGCTATGAAAGCCCCGGTGCCGGTCAGATCGCTCATATTGCCGGCTTGTATCAATGGTTCGATGAGCTGCGCGAAAAATATCCCGACCTGATCGTCGAGAACTGTGGTTCCGGCGGCGGCCGTGTGGATTCCGGCGTGCTCGAACGCGTCCATCTGCAGAGCACGACGGACCAGGTTCATTACCTGAGGATGCCCTCGATAACTACGGGGTCGCTCACTGCGGGAGTCCCCGAACAATTGCTCCAATGGGCGTATCCAATGCAGGATTCAGATCCGGAGAACGTGGCGTTCTGTATCATGTTCGGCATGCTGTCCCGTTTCGACCTGGCCGGACAGATCGACAAGCTCAGCAAACGCGGAACAGAACTGGTGCACGAGGGAATAGCTGTGTACAAGACGTATCGACGCGACATTCCCAGGATGATCCCCTTTTTCCCGGTGGGCACTTCGTTGATTCACGATAGTGAAGGATTCGTCGTGGCGGGCCTGAAAAAGGAGAACCATGCGCTCGCTTACATCATAGTCTACCGGCTGGACGGCAAGCAGCGGGAGATCGAAATTCCCCTGGAGGGTTTCGAGATGAAACAGGTGCGGGCCGCGATTCTGTACCCGTCGCAACGGCCGGGCAGCGTCAGGAAGTCACGACACGGAATCAAAGTGACGCTGCCCAGAAAACGAACAGCGAGATTGATTCAAGTGCAGCGCATGAACGCACCCGGGTGAGACGCCACGGATGACAGGGCCGTCCCAACCTCGGTCCAGCCCTGAACCTGCTACATCTTGCCTTCGCGCAGCATGTCACGCGTCAGTTGCTGCATATAGGCGTCCACGGCGGTGTTATCCCGCTGGACGTGTGCGGCATAATAGACGGAGCCGATGGCGCGACGCTGGCGGTCGCTTGTATTGCCGTCGGCCCGATGGATCGTCAGGCCGTGGTGGACCAACAGGTCTCCCGGTGCGGCGCGGACGGCGATTTCGTTGGCTTCATGCGGTCGGTAATCGACCAGTCCCTGTGAGAACCCCAGGGTATTGGAACGCGCATGCTCGAGGAGTCCGTGCTTATACGAGCCGGCGACATAGCGCACACAGCCGTTTCCCTCGTCCACTGGATCCAGGGCGAGCCACATATTCACCATTTCGATCGGCTCGATCTTGTCATAGAATCCGTCCTGGTGTGCGGGGGTGGGCTTGCCGATTCGCGGGGGTTTATTGAACCACTGCAGGTCACGGGCTACAACAGGACAGCCGAGCAAATGCGCGGCCAGTTCGCTCAGCTGCGGGTGACGGAGATAGCGTTCGAAAAACTCGTCGTGCTGATCGACACGCGGCAACTGTTTCAAGGTCGAAGCATCGCCCTTGGTTTCGTAGAACGCCTCCTCCGGAGGAAGCGTCGGTACGACCTTGGCTACGTAACGCTCTACCTCACGGTTTATCTCGTCAATCTCCTGAGGGCCGAGAAATGTACGGACGACCGCGAAACCGTCTTTTGTGAATTCTAACCTGGCTTGATGCAACTGTTCCGTTGTCATGATCTTCAGCCTATTCGTTCGGGAAACATGGCGCCATTCCCTGAAGAACCTTTCAGGCAACGGCGGTTTGCCACCGTACAATGCGTGTGTCATCGGCATTTGCCGAAAATGTCGTGCGTCCGTCAGCCGACGGAGTCGACCGACGGCTGCGGGAGTTTCCGTTCAGGCGCTCCCTGGATTGTCTCCGGACTCAATCGCCAACCGGCATGGCAAACGTACTGCGCCCGACTGGTATTGTCCATGACCAAACCTCGGTGGGACGTGTACGACTTTGTGCCGCCCGGCAGCTGTGGCTGCCTGCCTATCGAGGAAGGGTAAACAGGATCTGGCGCCGGGTTTTCTCGGTATCTGTAACCGCTTGTTCAAAGGCCGTGCAGATTGGCTCCATTTTGTTCACATCAACCTTGCCGGTGAATCGTTCGCCGGTCTTCGCGGCCAGGATCAGGGGCCCTCTGTAATGTACTGAATACGGTTTTTTAATGAGGGTCTTGTTCCGTACCGGCCTGGTTCCCTCGACAAGCTCGCCGGATAGCTTCCAGGTGCCGTGCCCCGCAACTGGCAGGTTCAACCACTGACCCTCGGGTTCGATCACAACCTGCTCGTTTTCCGCACGCAAGCCCCGGATCCAGCTCGGCACAAACAAAGAAACCCTGTCAATCTCCTGCTGTGCAGCCGCCACAGGTGTGATCTGAACCTTTGTCGGGACGTCAAACGGATATGGCGAGTCGATAACCAGGTGAACGCCTCTACAGGTCGTCTCACCCGGCAGCAGGAAAGGCAGCAGCAGCGTCCCATCCTCTACGGCCAGACAGTACTGAGTCATTCGGGACAGCCCTTCGCCACCCCGCATCGTGCAGCACCAGTGAGCTTCCAGACAGGTGTATCTCAGTTCATCCTCGCCATCGGCACCCGGACAATTGTCAAGGCCGAAGCCGCCGTTGAATCGCTGTCCGTGGCCGAGTCCGTTGAAATAGATCAGGTGCGCATCCTCCAGGAACCGGTTATTGCCGGTATGCCGCCACAGTTCCATGGCGATCATGAGTGAATCGACAATGGCACAGGGTTCCGTCCACTCCGGCCGGTTGAACCAGTTGAAATTGGCGTGATGTTCGGTCAACGCCTGATCGGTGTAGATCAGGTAGCGGTTTTGAACCTCGCCGATCAGCGAGGGGGCTGCCGTTGAATTTGCCCATCGCAAGATACTGCGACATGCCGTCAGGGATGCATGTGTCTGTGCCTTGACCGCAGCCAGGTCTATTTCGAGAAAGCGTCCGATCATTTCCTCGATGACAGGCTGCAACCGGTCATCTCGAAATACGTCATGGGCATCGATCACGCCATCCAGACAATTAAAGACGGTGACAACGTCGGTCGACAGAATCCAGCGGCCAAGTTGTTTGTACTGACTGCCGCTGTACTCGCCCGCTTCGGTAAGCTCGGCAGGATCGATAGGATAGGCCGCATACTGACCGGCGGTGGGCAGGATCAGATTCTCGACAATGGGTTTCGCGAACTGTTCCGCCAGGTCGTCTCCCCGCCAACGGTACAGCTCCGCGAGAGCACGCAGGACCCAGCCGTGACCCGACAACTGCTGTTCGCTGATGCCGTCGGTATAGAGCTTGCCGAAGTAGCCGTGCCCGTTCAGCTCGGCCGGCCACATTTCAAGGACCCGGTCGAGACAGCGCGGCGCGCGGCCGGTCGCCTGTGCCAGCAGAATCCAGGCAAGCATCGTGCGGCCTTCCGTGTCGCCGGGCCAGGTCTCGTGGGCTATTTCTCGCTGGAAAACGTTTTCCGGCCAGTATTTTTCTTCCTCAAGCCGGTTGTAGTTGCGGCTGAGGCGGGTCCACAGGTCGCCTGCAGGACGGAATTCTCCCAGGGCGGCGAAGGTTCTTGAGGCGTCAGGTTTCATGGGGTTCCAAGCTGGCCTTTGGTCCCTGTCTTTCAAGGGCATTCATTTTCGACTGTGGCTAAAGAGCCTGTCTGCGGCAATGGAACAAGCCCTTACTGCAGGCCCGGTCCGGCGAACCAGGATACTGCGCTGCTGCGGTTCAAGTCCAGGCACGGCATGACCTATTTTGCTCTTGCCCTTGGCCCCGGAGACGGCGAACGGGCCCGGGTGCCCAGGCCTTTGCGTGAGGCCCGGTTCACTGGTCGATGCGATAGTGCAGGGGGGCGTCACTGGCGAAGCGGTTCAAGTTGTCCACGCAAACCTGACTGCGTCGGCGGACGGTTCCCCGTGTCGTGCCGGACACATGCGGCAGGGCGTAGAACTGCGGGTGTTGATAGACCGGGTGCTTCGAGTCGGGATATTTACCGGCATGCACGTCGGTGCCAATGCCGGCAATGCGGTTTTCGAGCAGCGCGGTGTACAATGCCTCCTGGTCCACCAGGTCCCCGCGGGCGATATTGATGAAACACGCGGTCGGCTTCATCATGGCAATTTTTTCGGCTGTCACGATTCCCTTCGTTTCAGGTGTCAATGGCAGATGCAGGGATATAAAATCCGCTTCGCAGAAAATCCGGTCCATTGCGGCCGGTGTCCCGACATATTCCGGTTGGAATTTCGCCAATAGCTCGGGCTCTATTTCTCTCGGCTCGACGATCATCAGCCGCATCCCCAGGGGCTTGGCAAGATTGGCCAGCGCCTTGGCGCTGGCGCCGAATCCGATCAAACCAAGAACCTTGTCCTCAACCTCATCACCCATGGGGAGGTAGAGTTTTCCGCGGGCGAGCGTTTCCTGCGCTTCATTATAGTGGTGCACGATCATCAGCATGAACATCACTGCTGCTTCGGCCAGGCCGGCCGCGCTCGTGGAACCGGGGCAGTGGCATACGGGTATGCCTGCCCGCCTCAACATGTCCAGGTCGAAAAAATCATACCCGACCGTCACGATCTGCCAGAGTTTCGCGCCGGTTGCCGCATCAACCAGTTCCTGGCAGGCCGACCAGCCGCCCATATCCACGACGGCATCCATGCCTTGGAACTGTTCGCCTGCGGGCTGCGCCGGGTCGTAAACACGGATGTCGTGATGTTCCCCGACCATCGAGGTGATGACCTCGTCCCAGAGTGGGTCGGCGCCTTTTTGTTGGAGATAGATGACCTTGAGTCGTTTCATATGCCTATTGGGTTAGTTTTCCTATTACGTGAACCACTGGGCGACCTCGCGCAGGCCGATTTCCGGATCTTTTGTCGGCCAGTACTCCAAGCCGACGAAGCCTTCGAAGGTCGTTGACCGGATAGCCTCGAAGACTGCAGGATAGTGGATCTCGCCATCAGTTAATTCATGCCGGCCGGGGTTGCCCGCGGCGTGGAAGTGGCCGATCTTGTCGATGTTTCCAGTGATATTGTGGATCAAGTGCCCTTCGCTGACCTGCTGGTGATAGATATCGAACACGAGTTTCACAGCCGGGCTTCCCGTCTCATCGATGATGTCAAAGGCTTCGTCGCTTCGAACCAGGTAGTAGCCCGCGTGGTCGACCAGCTCGTTCAGCGGTTCGATGACAAGCGTAATCCCCGCAGCCTCCAGAAACGGGGCGGCACTTTTCAGCCCGTCCACGAGACAGCGGTGCTGCTCGGATCGTTCAATCCCTTCACGGAAATCGCCAACTTGTGAGATGAGCGTCCTGCAGTTCAAAGTTTTCGCTGTCGCAATTGATTCTTTGAGCCCGTCCAGATAATCGTCGCGCCTCGCTGGATCCACCAGGCTGATGAACTTCGTGCAGCAGGCCGAAATGTCCAGCCCGAATGAAGCCCGTGCCGCTTGCAGGGCGTCCAGGTCCTTATCCCACCAGCTCCAGAATTCAAAGGCGCCCAAACCCGCTTCGGAGATAATACCCAGCGCCTGCTCATAATCGAGCTCTCCCAGCACGGCGTCGATGCAGACTGCCGGTTTCAGTTTGCTGCTGGTGACCGAGGCTGCCATCAACGCCACTCGACTCTGTCGTGGCGACGGAGCATGTGTCGGCCTTTTTCCGACAGGGATTCATAGGCAGTCTGTGGCATCTCGACGTTCTGCTGAATGGCGTACCAGTCGCGGCAATAGCAGACGACGAGCTCGGGGCGTGGATCCGGGCTGCGGTTGGGGGTGCCGCGGTGAATGGTGCGGACGTCCTGGATCCACATCGACCCCTTTTTGAGGTTGAGCCGTTGGACCGAGGGAAAGTCACCCTGGCGCAGGATGTCGTCGTATCGCCCTTCGAGGGCAGGCTCTGCCAGGTACTGGGTCGAGGGGAGGACCTCGAAACTGCCATTTTCCTCTGACGTTTCGACCAAGGGAAATTTTACCCCGACTACGGGAACAGTCTCGAGTCCGAAGTGGGGAATTTCCTCCGCAAGGTGCGTATCACGGTGCCACTCCTGGAACGCACTGCCGGAACAGGGCGTGTTGGAGTGGTAACAGGTGATAAGATAGTTTTCGGGTTGCCAATAGCGGTCGAGGAACTCGAGTATGACGGGATGCTCGTAGATCGCCGGATCGCTGAAGGGGGCGACCCAGGGGATGGACACGGTGTAGCGGTTGGTTGCCTGCAGGCGCCCCTTGCCGGTGCGTACATCGCCGGTTTCGACGGTGGTCACCTCGCCTTCGCGATTCTGGACGTTTTCCAGCAGGGGCAGAAAGGCCGCGCGTATGCGATCGATCGTCTCGAGGGGGATCATGTCCTCGAAAACGGTATAGCCGTTGATTTTGAATTCGACGAGTTTGAGCTCGAAATCGACGTCGGCGCAGGTCAGTGCCATGGTGATTTACCTGAGGTTTGCGTGTTATTCCAGCGTCCACCGGACGGAGATGATGCTGCCATCAAGTCCACTCGACTCTTTCGTAGCGACGGAGCAGCTGTTTGCCTTTTTCCGACAGGGATTCATAGGCAGCCTGTGGCATCTGGACATCGTCATGAGCAACGTACCAGTCGCGGCAATAGCAGACGACGAGCTCGGGGCGCGGATCCGGGCTGCGGTTGGGGGTACCGCGGTGAAGGGTGCGGGGGTCCTGGATCCACATAGAGCCCTTCTTGAGGTTGAGCCGGTGGATCGAGGGAAAGTCACCCTGGCTCAGGATGTCGTCGTATTTCTGCCGCCCTTCGATGGCGGGATCCACCAGATACTGGGTCGCGGGCAGGACTTCGAAACTGCCGTTTTCCTCCGATGTATCGACCAAGGGAAATTTCACCCCGAGCGCGGGTACAGTCTCGAAGCAGACGTGGGGAATTTCCGCCGCAAGATTCGTATCGCGATGCCACACCTGGAACGCACTGCCCGAGCAGGGCGTGTTGGAGTGGTAACAGGTGACAAGATAGTTTGCGGCTTGCCAATAGCGGTCGAGAAATTCAAGTATGACGGGATGCTCGTAGATCGCCGGATCGCTGAAGGGGGCGGCCCAGGGGATGGTCACGGTGTAGCGGTTGGTTGTCGCCAAGCACCCCTTGCCGGTGCGTACATCACCGGTTTCGACGGAAGTCACCTCGCGGTGGCGATTCTGGACGTTTTCCAGCAGGGTCAGAAAGGCTGCGCGTATGCGATCGATCGTCTCGAGGGGGATCATGTCCTCGAAGACGGTATACCCGTTGATCTTGAATTCAGCGAGTTTGAGCTCGAAATCGACATCGGCGCATGTCAGTGCCATGGGGTTTTCCCTGAAAGACTTGTGTGTTATTTCAGCGTCCACCGAACGGACATGATGCCGCCGGCATCTTCAGTATACGGTAGATGGAAATATTTACCGTTCACCAGGACGTATTTCTTATTGAGATAATAGACCGTCAGGATCTCCCCGGGTTCCGGTTCCACAGAGACGGGGTAGCCGAAATCATGCGATGCAGGCAGTTCGTAAAGGGTGATGAAATTCTCGTAATCCCACGTCTGCCCCTCATCATAGGAGAGCATCGCCCGGACGGTCAACGGCACATTGCGATGCCCATAGGTGCACAAGATGGCGCCCGAGCTCAATACCGTCAGGTGCGGCGGGTACCCCCACACGGGAAGCCGCTCGGCTTCCGACCAGGTGCGCCCCGCATCGTATGAATGGGACTGATGCAGGAATTGATTATCCCAGTCGCCGGTCCCGGTTCGGAACAACACCAGCAAGTGTCCGGGACTGATCTCGACCAGATGGTTTTCATCCATCCCCATTTCCTCGGGCGTTTCTTTGGAACGGGGTATTTCACCGACTTTCTCCCAGGTGTCGCCCTTATCTGTCGATTCCCAGGCGCAGATTCCCGCGCGCTTTTCAACGGGACCGAGCCCCACGTAGATCAGTCGCCCGTCGGCCAGCACACCCGGCCCGGCATGCTGGCCGGTGGGCGTATCGATCGGGTGGCTCCAGGTGCGTCCTCCGTCCTCTGTTCGCATCAACCAATCTCGCTGGGGTTGCTCGCCGGTCAGGCCTTGCCGCTCGCAGAGAGCCTGCCATTGGGAGAGCCATCTCTCGGGGATCGGCGTTCCCTCGATAAACGTCCCGGACAAGATATAGGGCACCCAATCGGTGGTGCTGAACGAGGTCAGAATAATCGTACCGTCGGGCATCGTCTGGAGGCTGGCATCACGGTCGTCCTGCTCGCTGTTGTAGATCTCCTGCGGCAAGCTCCAGGTTCTGCCCGCGTCGGCTGAGCGCATCACCACGGTCCGGCCCTGCGGGGCAACATGATATATCCGCTCGGAGGCCGAAACCAGTATTTCGTTGTCTGCCGTGCGCGTTATGCCGGGCCAGCCGTACATCTGGTCCGGACGCGCAGCGACTACGCCGTGCTCAATGTTGCCTGCGGTAAGCGGCATATCTTTCCCCGTGGTTTGTGATTTGTGATGCCTCGCGTACCACTATTCCGGCCCCTTCCATATTTCCACCTCTCGATCACGATTTCTCCCGTGGCCCCGGGCTCAGCAACTTCGCGGGTGATGTTCGGCTGGTTCTCGGCCCAGGCCGTCGCGGCGTCATCGGACTGTCGGGTTGTCAGGCGTGTAAATGTTGCTTTCGTGGTGGTGGGTGGAGTCCATGCCGACCGGCATGGACTTGAGAAACACGTTAATTGAACCGTTCGATTGTTTGTGCGAAGATCTCTGCCTGCCGATCGGGTTCAGCGGTGTCGAAATAGTTGGTCTTCAGCATGATCACGCGCGGTTGGATCGCCTCCCAGACCGGACAGTTGCCGCGCTCGTAGCGGGGGAGCTTGCCGGCAAAGTGGGGATGACGATCGGCGTTGGTGTCGACGTCTGCGTTGAGCTTGGCGAAGACCGGTTCGAGATGAGCCGGGTACGGGGGGCCGTAGAAGCCGTCGCCGCCAAGCGCCTTGAACGCTGCCAGAAAATCCGCCCAAACGATGTCGTCGCGCGTGATGCGGGCCGCGTAGGTCCAGTAGGCGTTGACGTAGCCTTCCGGGGTTTTCTGCGGCACCAGCCATTCGCAATCCTGCACGACAGCTGCAAAGGCGTTGGCCGCGTACGTGCGCAACGCTACCAATTCGTCGATACGCTCGAGCTCAGCAAGTGCCACTGCGGCAGCGATTTCAGGCAGGCGTTGATTCCACCCGATGCTGTCGTGGCGTTGATAATCCGGCTGGCTGCGCAACGCCTCGGAAACGACGTTGTCACCGGGTTTCAACGTGAGATCTTTGTATCCCAGGGTAGCCGCCTTTCTGGCGGCCAGGGCCAGGGTATCGTCGGAACAGATCAGGATGCCGCCATCACCGCAGGTCAGTGTTTTTGACGACTGAAAACTGTAACTGGCCAAATGGCCGATCGATCCGGCGATGCGCCCCTTGTACTCTCCGAGATAGCACTGGGCATTGTCTTCAATCACGACAAGGTCATGCGCTGCGGCCAGTTCCATGATGGGATCGAGATCGGCGGGCAAGCCGCAGATGGACACCGGAATGATAGCTTTGGTTCGAGGGGTGATGTGTTGGCGGATAGCATCGATGCTGATCGTCCAGGTATCCGGATCGACGTCGACAATGACTGGAACCGCGTTGCAATGCAGCGCGACCGCCGGGGTCGAGAAGACAGTGAAGGACGGCACAATCACCTCGTCGCCGGCGCCCACACCGGCTGCCGCCAAAGCGCTCTGCATCGTGGCCGTGCCGTTGCAGTGAGCGATGCCATGACGGTGGCCGAAACGCTCGGCGAAATCCCGCTCGAGCCGGGCGGTCATACCTACGGACTGCGCATTGTGGAATCCGAAATCGAGGATTTTCTTAGTATAGTCATACGCCTTGGGCGCGACACGCGGGATGGCTGTCGGAGAATCAGGCATGATCCGGTTCTCGTTTAGTTGCCGCGGGGTCGTCGTTGCCAGCGCGGCCAATTGATGGTATTGCGATCCGGCGCGCCTTCAGTACTGAAGGGCAGTTCATACAGATGCACTGCGAGTGGCTCGAAACTGTCTTCGAAGACACCATCCGTCACGTTGATCAGCCGATTCTCCGAACGCACTGCGGCTTGCGGCGCGAATTTGCGCTCGGGAACCGGGATGGTGAAGCGCGCTTTCATCGGCGTTGTGGCGCCATTGACCGCGATGAGAAAATAACCCGTCTCGGTTTGCCGGAGTGACGTGTAGAGCCCGCCCTCGGGTCCTTCGGTCATTTCCGTCTTGATCTCCCCGGGCGCCTTTGGCGACACCAGGTACGGTGTCAGCCGTTTCAATTCCGCCGTCAGGTCCGCCCACTGTGCGTATGTCGCGGGATTATCGGTCACCCACCAGGTCCAGTCTTTGCCCATGTAGTGGAACGCGAAATAATTGATGCCGCTGATGCCGCGCGACACTGCCAGATATGTCATGCAGCGCGCCTCGATGATCGTGGGAGGCCGGTTATGCGGCTTCTCCTGCAGCGGGCACATCTGGATCCACTGCCAACCCAGCTTGCCTGAGCCGTTGATAATACTGTCGGCGTATCCCACAACGCCGGTGACGGATGCCACGGGTATCGGATAGTAATCGTCGCTATGGATGTCCGCGACATGCGCGTAGTCCTGATGGTCCTTGAGCCGGCCGACGGCGAGGTTGATATACACGGGATGGACGGGATCGAGTCGCTTGATCAGCTCGTAGACCGGCTCGAAATCCTCGGGCGGGAACTTATAGGGGTTGTTCGGGTGGTTGGGCTCGTCCTCCAGCTCCCACACCAGCAGTCCGGGGTGGTCGCGACAGTCCAGGACAATCTGCTCGAGCCGCTCGAGGTCTTGCCAAACACCGTTGGTGACTGAGCACGCCGCGTACATGCCGTTGGCCCAGGCGTCATCGATGTCCATGCGGAACGACGCCACGTTTGTATTCAGACCGTGGGTCGCGACCAAATTGAAGCCCATCGCGCTCGCCTCCGGCATAGAGTGATGCCAATGGCCGGCCCAGCCGATGCCCACCGGGAAAAACGGCTTGCCGTTCACGTAGAGACCCTCGGCACGCATCTCGACACGCTTTACGGGTGGCAGCGTTGCTGCCTGTGTTGGCAACCCGCAGAGGACCATGATTGCAATGAGCGTTAACACTGTCTTCATATCGGCAGTCTCCGGTTATTTTGCTGTGCTGAATAAAACCACCGGCTTTGGCGGTGGAGCTTGAAAAGGCTTGCTTAGTTTTTTCGTGGCAACCACGCAGAAACTTAGAACGGCATCCAGGCATGGGTTCCGGGGCCGTCGACTCCGATCCACCCGCCCTGGAATTCGCATTCCTTCAGTCGATCGGCGTCAGATGCCTCCACGTGACCATCGGCATAGGCGACGTTCGCCCGCCTCGCATGTCTTAAATGAACACGATCGCCTGGATTAGGGTCAGTCTTCCATATTCTTGTAATTTGGTAGGTTCCCATCGGGTTAATGTTAACGTCTGCTATGGCGTCCCCGTCGCTTGAATCAACGATCAAGGCGACCGTATCCGGGCCGGTCAGTTGATTCAGCCTGAAAAACCTTGTATCCGACGGTCCAGCCGATTGGACCATATTAATTGATAACCCGGGGGGGGAAGTGGGATCAATAATGGCCCCGTATGCGGTGTATATATCATTCGGGTCATATCTTTCGTTGCTCATGCTTGGACAGGTAAAGGTGTCCTGTGCACTGATAGACCCTGAGTTATAAAGGCGTTGCTGCCAAAATTCGTGGTTTGTCCCGGGTCCCCACTGTATCAGGTGAACAATCGACTCGCTGTCATCGGACGCATACATCTGGAAGGCAATATTGTTTTGCTTCAAATTGCCAATGCAGACAACCGCGTAGGCCTTCTCCTTGGCCAGGTTCAGTGCGGGCAGTAACAACGCCGCCAGGATAGCGATAATCGTAATGACGACCAGAAGCTCAATCAACGTGAAGTTGCTTGAGTGCTTCGCCTGAAGGGCTTCGCCTCGGCACGTCAATAGTTCGGTAAGTGCGAACGGGGTGCGCCTATGCTTGCTCACTGCAGGCAGTCTGATGAGCGTGAAGCGACCGGTGTATCGGGAATATTCAGTAGAACTTCTTTCATCGCGTTTCGGGTTCTTGTTCCTGGACTGCAACGCAATGTGTTCATTTCGCGCCGACTTCTTAGATGTTGCCAACGGCTTCGGCGTCATTGTCATTTCACACACTCGGGGGCAGCGCGTTCGTAGTTGTGTCCGGGTACGCGGGCGGGCTCACCGCTAGATCGTGACCACTGCGCTATTCTATCGATTCCCGAGAGAAGAGTCAAGGCTTCACATTGAGGAAATGTTGCTCCGGCACTTTCTCAACCCCCCCCCAGTGGCGCGGAACGGTCGATCTTTCCGGTACCGACGCGTTTGATGCTTGGCACCGTGACTGTGGCCGGCTACGGCAGTGGCTCCAAGAAAAAATATGACTCGACTATAAGCGCTGTGCAGCCGTGTCGGGACTGGGTTTCTGGCGTTTTCGAGACTGTGGTTGGGGAGAATCTTTTTTTTTCAGAAAGTTCTTGCAATTGCCGGCAAAATTTCATAGAATCGCACATATGTATGTATGTGGATATACGCCTGCGCAAAACTTGATGGGCGTTTGTGTCGGTTGGAATCGCCGAGTTTATCCATAGTTGCGATCATGAATCGAAAACCCACCCCAACAAGAACGGAGAAGTGACAATGAAACATCTGCAATTCGTAATGACGGTAATCTTGGGAGCGCTCGCGGCCTTTGTGGCGGCGCCGGCAAGCGGGCAATGGACAACTACGGGGGACCTTTCCTGGACGGCTGAGGACAGCCACGTGACTATCGGCGCCAACTACGTTCGCGACGACACGCAGCTCATGCTTCACACAATGGGAAACGGCCCAAATGGCGATCCGGCGGGCAGAGAGTCCGTGCTTCGGTTCCATTATAGGGATTTCACCATAAATAACGGCGCGTACGTAAACTCGTATGGCCAGATCGAGTGGTCGGGTGATGACGAGAACCCGGGTGCGGCCGGCGTGCGGGCGAGCCTCGAGGCCCGGGCATGGGGGGCCGGCACGCGGGGTGAAGTGGGATTGTACTTTCGAACATCGGGCATCGAGACCAACGCCAACCAAACTCGCATGGTGATTTCCGATGAAGGTACCGTCGGCATCGGGATTGGGGATAGCACTGACGACGCAGTCAAGCTTCAGGTCGGGGGTAAGACGCAAATAGAAGGTGGCAATGAGCAAACGCACCTGGTGCTCAGAACCGTGGCAGTTAATGGTAATCTCGATCCGCCTGCCGGCACCGCTAATAATGACCAGGGAGAGAACCTGCTTGAGTTCCACTATCGCGATTCACAGGTCAATGCCCAGAACTTCGTCAATTCTTATGGATCGATCATATGGACCGGTACCGACGAGAACCCAGGTGCCGGTGGCATTCGAGCCAGTATCGAGGCCGAGGCATTCGGCGCCGGCAGCCAGGGCGAGACGGGATTGTTCTTCCGGACCTCCTATATCAATACGGATTCGAACCAGACTGCCATGGTCATCTCGCATCTCCGGAACATCGGTATAGGAACCGAGAATCCCGACGCAAAGCTTCATGTTGTCGGTCCGGTAAAGATCGATGACGGCACACAAGGCGCGGGTTTCGTCTTAACCTCCGATGCCAATGGCCTGGCGTCCTGGCAGCCCGCCGGCGGCGGCGGCGGCAGTGTGTGGTCGGTCAATGGCGACGATGCGTTCCGTCCCATCGGCAATGTCGGAATCGGGACAGACTCGCCTGAGCAACTCCTTCATCTGCGTTCTGGCGGCCCGAATACGACCATTCGACTTGAAAATACAAGCGAGTCAGCCGGCGGCGCCTTTGGCGGGCCTATCGATGAGCCTCTTGGAACTCTTGAATTTGCATCACAGATCGCCAACCAGGGCTATTTCAGCTTGAATAACCCGCGCGTGAAAATCACGGGGGTGGCCCAGAATGCCTCCGGTGGTGCAGCCCTGTTATTTTATACTGCCAACTCAACCGAAGCGGACCCGACTTCACGGATGCGGATTATGGCTGATGGCAGCGTTGCGATCAATTCGACGGGCGCCTATGCACAGGCGAAGCTGGATGTTGATGGTCAGATAAGGCTCGCAGGCGGTAGCCCCGGGGCGGGTAAGGTCCTGACTTCAGACGCGAACGGCGTAGGGTCCTGGGAGACGCCCAGTGACGGCGGCGGCGGTACGGCGGGTCCGGCTGGTGCGGCGGGTGCGGCTGGTGAGGCGGGTGCGGCTGGTGCGGCTGGTGAGGCGGGTGCGCAGGGTGCGCAGGGCAAGCAAGGTCCTCCCGGTCAGGATGCCAGCAGCGACTGTGTCGATTGCGCTGATGTTCAGACCGTTGTGTTCGACGCGTCCTGCAAGATCTTCGCCGGCGACTTCTCGAACACTGCCCAGTTCAGCGAATGCATAGGAGTACTGGCGTCATTCAAGCTGTTGGGAACTGAAGTCTGTGACGGCACATTCGGCGGCGAAGCGAATTGTCTCGACTTCATCATCAGTAATGTCCAGGATCTGATCGACGAGAAGCTGAACCCCTGATCGCCCGCGGATGCGATGGGGCCTTGTGTTTGGGGCCGGTGTCGGATGGAGACGTCCGACACCGGCTCTTTTTATTTTCGGGCTGAAGCCTGTACACGGCTGTGCATCACGTGCGCGGCCGAAGCGAAGCACCGGACGCGTCATCGTGAATGCGCTTGTTGTCCGAAACCATGTTGCGCCGGACGTTTGTACCACGGAGAGCACGGAGACACGGAGCCAGAAGTTCATCCGCCGTCGCCCGGGGCTATGGCGGGACAAGCATCGTGCATCTGATTTGAAGCCACCGGCTATCGCCGCCGTCATCAAATCAACCGATACCTGTGTTCTTTCCGGCTCCGTGTCTCTGTGAACTTCGTGGTTCAATTCTTCCTGCCATGGACAACAAACGGGCTATCCAGGTTTGGAGTACAGGCTTCGGACTGGCTCCGGATGTCCGCCCGAAGCGCGTTAAGTTCACCGCCGGGGAAACTGTACTCTTGAATCGTCTTGTATGGTGGGGGCGTGGCGGAAGCAGCGCGACGGACATGGGCTATCAGGCAGCCGGGAAATGGCACTGACACACGGGCTGAAACATGCTCCCCCAAGATGCAAGCCCATCGATTTGAAATTCGATTGGATTGAACCGGAAACGCGGTGCGTCGGCGTAGCGTGGGACAGACTCGCCTGCGGCGTGTCTCCCGCCACGGCGCAGGCGCGTCAACTTAACGGGTATTTTGTGCCTACTGAGACCGATTTCGGTGCGAAGCGCCAAAGTGCCTACTGAGACCGATTTCGGTGCGAAGCGCCAAAGTGGGAGGCAGCACCTGCTGGCGACTGCGGTATAGTCGCTGGATTGCGTGATTTCGTAGCTGCGAAGCTTGCGGGCCGCCGAATTGCAGTCGCCAGCAGGTGCTGCCTCCCACTCTGGCGCTTTGCGTAATCTCTCGCTAAAGTTGACGCGAATGCGCCATGGCGGGATCGGCATTCGCGTACGGTTCAGCGCCATCCCAAGGATAGCCGGTTATCGAAACAAACATTTACAAGCCGGTCGACTACCCCCTCTACAGCAGGTCGCCAACACCAGTCTCAGTCATCTTCTTGTGCCGTTCGCCTTCCTGATACTCTTTTTCCTTGGCTTCCTTGGCTTCGGCCCGTCGCCGTTTTACGATTTCGTTTTCAATTTTGGTGTTGTGGTATGAGACCACGACGTGGCCAGTTGCGTTTGCGCCGGCTGACACCCGGATACCCGCGTTGTTGAACTCTTTGCGAACAGCTTTGTATTTCGCATCCAGTTGCTCTTTGATGTATCTCAGACCGTCCTTGTCCTTTCCCCTTGCCGGTGCATCCGGCATTTTGAAGTAGACGGACACGTGAAGCAGCTGGTCCTCGGTGAACGCGTATTCGGTCTTCTGTATGATCTCACCGTCCTTGCCCGCCTGTCGGAGGATCAGAGGTTCTCCCTTGATCTCCTCCAGGTCCACTATCGCGGACTGCACTTCCTCCGCTGACTGGCCCCACTTCGTGTCGCCGTAACCGTCTAACAAAGCCAGGTCTGCTGCCTGCAAGCCAATTGTGGTGACGAAAACGGTGATCAATGTGATCCTGATGCGGTGACGGGTCATGTGATCCTCCTGCGCTTGGTTTTCGAAATACTGTCTCGTTTCGATCCGTTACTGACGCAATCGGCGTGCCGTTTTAAAACGACGGATCCGGTTAAATTTATCGCTGTTTCCAGGGAATCCCAACCCGGCTCTTGTGCTTGACAGGCTCGCCTGTTATATCGGGAGATGGTCAGACTACTGTGATTCATCCGCGGTCCGACCGCGCATCATTCCCGGACACGCGATCGAGGTCGGCATTTACCCCCGGAGCCACACATATGAAAGTTCTGAGCATTCGCCGGATTACGAACGACCGCCGACACAACGCATTCACCGGGGCGTGCTGGTTCAAGGTTGAGGCGATTAGTTTGTTCTGTGGCGGCGCGATCAACGAGGCGTGGGTGTGTCGAGTGCGACGTCATCCAACAGGTCACATTCGATGCTGTCTGCAAAATCTTTAAAGGCGAGATCAGCAACACGGCGGAAGTCAGCGAATGCATCGGGGTCATTGCCCAGCTCGCTTTGATCGGCGTCGACGAAGTCTGCTCTCCCAACGAGACGAGCTGCCTGTCGGTCATTCTCGGCAATGTGCAGAACTTGATTGACTCGAAGTAAAGACGGATTGGCGTTTGCGCAGTCCGCGGCAAGCGTTTACTGACTGGAACAGCCCGCACGTGATTCAT
>CAJWLW010000059.1 GCA_913042885.1 uncultured Lentisphaeria bacterium
GGCCTCTCCCTCTACTTCGCCGCCACCGGCCACCGGGTGCTGGCAACCGACAAATCTGTGGAGACCGTAAAAGCAACAGCCGCCGAGGGCGGTGCGAACGTCACCGCCTTCGAGCTGGACGTCTCAAGCCATGCGCACATCGCAGAGTTCGGCAACAGCCTGGACGGTCGTCACGTCGATGTACTGGTCAACAATGCCGGACTGCAGCACGTCGCGCAACTCGAAGAGTTTCCGCCAGAAAAATGGGACCACCTGATCGACGTCATGTTGAAAGGTTCGGCGGCCATGACCCGATTGGTGCTGCCCGGCATGCGGCAGAATAATTTCGGTCGA
The DNA here is from genome assembly GCA_913042885.1 of uncultured Lentisphaeria bacterium. The sequence goes on from CAJWLW010000059.1 coordinate 334, forward strand.
ATCGTCAATATCGGTTCGATCCATTCATTGGTTGCTTCCCCCTTCAAGACAGCGTACACCGCGGCCAAAACCGGATTGCTCGGATTTTCGCGCGTGGTTGCCCTCGAGACCGCCGACGTGGACATCACCATCAATACCGTGTGCCCGGCCTATATCCGCACTCCGCTGGTGGAAAAGCAGATTCACGATCAGGCCCTGGAGCACGGAATCCCGGAAGCTGAGGTGGTCGAGAAGATTATGCTCGAGCCAATGCCGAAGAAAGCCTTCATCACGATCGAGGAGGTTGCTGCGGCGATCGAATATCTGATCAGCCCTGCGGCCCGCAACATGACCGGACAGTCCCTGGTTCTCGATGGCGGATGGACCTGCCGCTAACGCCCACCGTCCCCGGCCGGTTCAACCGCGGCGAACGATAAGCAGCGCCGCAACGAACGTCGCAACCCCGGCGAGTGCGGCATAGGCGAATGAAACAGTCAGTGGCGCCGGCCCCATGACTCCGCCTTCGACACCGACGTAGAAGCAGTGCCGCAGCAACGCCAGAGCGTGGGTCAACGGATTCACCTGCATCAGCCAATGCAGCCAGACCGGTGCACCGTCGACTGGAAATGCCGCCCCGGAAAAAAGCCAGAGCGGCAGCAGCAGCACACTCATCAGCGCGTGATATTCCTGCGATGACTTGAGCGGCCATGCCATCAGCACACCCAGTGCAGTCAGGCCGAACCCGATGACTGCCAGGCATAACACTGCCGCCGCAAAGCCCAAAGGCGTTATAGGCAAATCAACCATCGGCGTCAGCATCAGCAGCATGAACACCAGGCATTGCAGGACACCGAGCAGCATGCCGCCGAGTGCCTTGCCGATGACGATGGCAGCTCGCGGTACCGGTGCCACGAGGACGCCCTGCAAAAAACCGTCCCGCCGATCCTCGATAATCGTGATCGTCGAGAAAATCGAGGTGAACAGCAGGATCATCAGCAGCACACCGGGATAAAAATACTCCAGGTAACTGACATCGCTGCTGCCACCGACCTGAAACGAGGCGTTCAGGCCGCTGCCGATAAGCAGCCAGAAAATCAGCGGCTGCAGCAGCGCCCCGATGACGCGGTTGGGCTGGCGATAGAACCGGATCACTTCCCTCAGCAACAGGGTGTAGACACTGAGACTCATTGGCCGGGTTCCTCTGCATCAAACGCTTTGCCGGTGCGCTGAACGTAGACGTCTTCCAGTGTCGCCTTGCTGGCACTGATCGAATGCACCTGGTCCTCGAAGGCTTCCAGCAGGCGGGGCAGCAAGACAGTGGCGGACGCACTCTCGATGCGCACAGCGTTGCCGACGCACGCAGCGTCACAATCGAACCGGGCAGCGATGGCGGCAGCCAGCGCCGCTGGGTCGTCACCGTGAATCGTTACGACGTCACGGCTGATGGTGGACTTGAGCGTTGCCGGCGATTCGCACGCAACCAGCCGCCCGGAATCCATGATCGCCAAAAGGCTGGCACGCTCTGCCTCCTCAAACCAGTGTGTCGTGAAGATGACAGTGGTATTCTGACGCTCCTGGATTTCCGCCAGCAGCCGCCAGTATTCGAGTCGCGCAGTGGGATCCAGACCCGCCGTCGGCTCGTCGAGCAGCAGAATCTCCGGCCGATGAAGCAGGCAACGGGCCAACTCAACGCGTCGCTGCAGACCACCCGAAAGGGTTTCGACACGATCTGCGGCGCGGTCCTGGAGTTGCAGTCGTTGCAGCAACTCGTCAATCTGCTGCCGCAACCCGACACCGTAGCAACCGTAGAGATGACCGTGGTGCCGAAGATTCTCGGTCACCGTGAGTTTGTCGTCGAGGCTGGACGTTTGAAAGACAACCCCGAGAGCCCGTCTGACCTCGCTGCGGCGGGTCACTACGTCCTGGCCGGCAACCGCGACCTGGCCGCTGGCCGGGACTGCAAGCGTGGCAAGGATCCGGAACAGTGTTGTCTTGCCGCTGCCGTTCGGACCAAGGATCCCAAACATTGCGCCGACAGGTATCTCCAGATCGACGCCGGCCAGTGCCGGACGGTCACCGTAGTAGTAGGTCAGGTTTTCAACTGCAACTGCTGGGACCATCGTACGACCGCTGGAAGAAAATAAGGGTGTGATAACAACAAAGGCGATACAGTAGTGCCCGTCAGATTGCCGTCAAGGCGGCCACTTGCGCCGGATCTGCGACATGCAAAGATTACGGCCAGTATTACCTACCCTGCATGTTCGTGATCGCGGATATGAGTCTCACAATACTCCTGGCCCTCGCTGCACTTCGAACAAACGCGGAACATCATTTCCGAATCATCCTCTTCGGTCATGCCGCACGCCTCGCAACGGTGCATGAAAATCTCCTCCAATTGCTCCATCCGTGTCTCGAAAACCTCCCGCCGCCGGCGTGCTTTGAACCGCGCAACTATGCCTGGCCCAAAGAAAACAAAGTAGTGCCCAAGCGCCGTCAGATCTGCCAGTGTGGAAGGGCCGGGACGAAAAACAAGAGGTAGCAGAATCATGCACCACACAAATATAGCCAGAAACCGTACTTTGATCGGCAGCACAAAAAGGAGGAGCAACTCGAAATCGGGAAATTCGATAGCGAACGCAAAAAAAATCGCCATCATCAGGGAAAAATTACCGAGGGGAATATCGAACAGGAACGCCGTGGCAACACTGGTCAAATAACCAAGCAGCATGTACAGGTTGAATTTGAAATCCCCCCACTGCTGCTCCAGCGCCCGGCCGAACAGCAGGTTCACCCAGACGAATATCAGGAACATCAGCCAGGAATCCGAATTGGGCAGAAAAATGAATGTCACAAGCCGCCAGTACTCACCGGCCGCCACATGATGAGGGTCCAGAAGAAGACGACCCAACAGGCTATCGTCCACCTGAATCATTAGAAAAACGATCACCTGCCCGGCAATCAAGGCATACGTCAGCCGGGGAATTACAAAGCGATTGAATTTTCGTTCGAGTCGGTCGATCAAGGCGTAATGTCCTGGTTGCCAGGTGGAGATTGGAAGTTGGCGTCTTGCGGTCGAATTACAATGACGGCAGGCAGGCTGCATCTCGTCCATATACCGTAATGCCGTGAACGTAACCGGCAATCTTTGCGCCAAAATAGCGCGACTGGCCGGTGACAATACGCCGGCAAAAATACAAATTCCCCCGCGATCAAGGTATGTTGGTCACATGCATTGGTATTACATCGCCGAGGGTCGGGCGCACGGCCCCGTGGACAGCGGCCAGCTGCTCGCTCTGACTGACGGCGCCATTGTCCGCCCCGAGACCAGGGTCTGGCGCCAGGGCATGTCGGACTGGCAACCGCTCAAAGCCTCCGAGACCGTGCAGATTACGCTCCGCACCTGCAGCCGCTGCCACCACCGCCGGCCGGACAGTGAGATGTTGACCTACTGTAACCAGGCGATCTGTGGAGCGTGCAAAAACGCCTTTCTGCAATGCGTCCGAGACGGGGTATCCCTCGCAACCCCGCCGATCTACGCCGGCTTCACAATCCGCGTGCTGGCATGGTTCGTAGACGCCGTCACCCTCCTGACATTCACAACACCGCTGCTGGTGCTCCTCGAAGGTCTGGCGCCAACTCAGGGCGGCCTCGCGCTTGTCATCGTTTCCTGGATGGCGATTGCCCTGGCTGGCGGCATACTCACCGCGGCAATTCAGATGCTGTACGAAACCTGGTTCGTCGGACGCTATGGCGCCACCCCCGGCAAGATGGCCTGCGGCCTGAAGATCGTCCGGCCGGATGGTTCCCTGCTGACCTTTCGCCGCGCCTTCGCCCGCTACTGGGGAAAAGTCCTTACCGGAATGACCATGGGCATCGGGTTTCTGCTGATCACCATCGACAGCCAGTGCCGGAGCATGCACGATTTTATCTGCGACACCCGCGTCGTCCACAACGAATAACCGCCGAGCCGAAACATGCCTGCCGTTGCCACTATAAAATGCACCCATTGCCGCAATCCGCTGCCCTGGTCGATCGGTCGAGCGTCCAGTCAGGAATGTCCCTGCTGCAGTGTCCAGCTGGATGTCGAAATATTCCCCGCCGTTGGCGCTCTGCCGCCGCGAACCGTCGTGCAAGGCGTGGACGACACCGCAACCTGCTACTTCCACGACGGCGCCGCCGCAGACCACGCCTGCGGGCAATGCGGCCGCTTTACCTGTGATCTGTGCAGCTTGCGAGTCGGACCGCACTGCCTCTGCCCACAATGCCTGGACTTGCATCAACGCAACGTGGAAGTGTTGCCGGTTGGCGACAAACGGGTCTATGAAAAAATTGCATTCAACGTCTTTTTAACGAAAGACGAGTTGATCCATGTCGAAAACAACATGATCGGCAAGCGATATATCCACATGCGCTTCACCGATATCCAGGCAATCATCATGCAGCGTACCCCGATCATCTTGAGATTGCTCGGAGTCTCCTGTTCACTGCACCTGCAAAATGCCGTGCAGACCCTGCGGCTGCCGACGATTCACACGCGGCGCCAGGCAAAAGCAATCATCGCGAAACTGCAGCCAAAGATCGAGGTGCACCAGGGCGTGCCCACCTCGGAACGCCCGATACAGACGCCGCCCCCCACGCCAACTCCGGCAGCCACCGTGATGTCGGTCACTTCGTATCACCAAGACTGCCGGATCAGTGTCAACGTTGCCTTTCACGTTGCCCTGATACTTTTCGGCGCAGGTATGGCAGCACGTTTCGTAGCCCCGCCTACGGTTATCGGGTATGCGGCACTCTCGCTGTTCGGCGTATCCGTTTTTCTGGCCATCGGTGCACTGATCCGCCAGTGCCGCAGCAACCTGCCTCGAATTTTGAAGGCGCTCCCCTGGCTGCATCTGCTGGTTGCCATTGCAACCCTGAAATTATCGAAGGCCGGGATCGTGACAACTAAAGTCTGGGTCTCCCTTTTGCCGCTGTTCCTCGAAGATGCAGGGACCGTTCCGATGCCGCGTCAGCTGCTGGACTCCCTGCAGGAAATTTTGACGATGCCGCCAACGACATCGCCGCTGCATCTGACTGTTACGATCGCCGGCGTCTTGTACGGCATCGGCGCCGGCCTCACCGGCATCGTGCTTCTGACAGTCTACAACAAACAGACTAAAAGAGTTGCCAATGACTGGTCAGACTGAATGCCGCAACCACCCCGAACGCGACGTCGTGGCACGCTGTCCGCGTTGCACGCAGGCGCTCTGCCGCGAATGCGTTACCGAGCACGACAACCGCATGTTGTGTGAGAGCTGCCTCCGCACTGTTATCCAGCCAACGGCACCCGATTCCAAACGGAAAAACGTTGCGATGGCAGCCGTCGCGGCAGCCGGATGCCTGCTGGTGTGGCTGTTCTTCCTTGCCACCGCACAGATCCTGACACACGCACCAGCGGCATTTCACCGCTTTGCACCATGGTAAATAAAAAAACTTTCGACCAACAACGCGGGCGGGCAACAACCGCACTCATCGACGAAAGCGGACAACTCCTGCGCAGTGCGCCCGCTGGCGTCCTCTGCCTGTATTTCGCGGCCGCTATACCGTTCACAGCCGGACTGGTTTTCTTCTGGACAATCATGGTCCGCAGCAACCACAGCATATGGTTCGCCGCAGCAGCGGCACTCGTGCTGAGCCTGCTCTTTGTCTGGATGAAAATCGGGCAAAACCTCTATTGTTGCCGTCTCAGCCAGCATCTTACCGGACGTCGCGATGCCGTCGACATCTTGCGGGCGGTCTGCGTCCAGACTGCCATCCACCCCACGGGTATCCTGACACTGCCAATCTGCCTGGCCATCGCCCTGCCCTACGGCTGGGCCTGTGCCTTTTACCAACACGCCACGGCACTGAACAGCAAAGCCAGCGACAGCAAGCTACTGCTTGAACTACGCCAACAGGCCATGCGGTGGCCACTGCAGAATCATGCTGTGACATGGCTGCTGTCACCGGCCTTGACAATTATCGGGGTCTGTGCGGTAATGATCATGCCGCCGCTCATGCGCCTGATTAATCCGGCGACGCCCCTGGCGCTGCAAGTGGCAACCTCGATGATCTTCATCGTTATCGCGGTGCTCGGCAGTCCAGTCGGCATGCTGATGAGCGCGAACTTTGCGGTAACGATGCTGCTGCTGCTCTCGCAGACAGGCGGCGACTCGGCGATTGCTTCAGTACTCCTGCAAAACGGCGCGCCTTCGAGCACCTTTGCAGTCATAGTCTGCTGCCTCGCCTATCTGTGCATGGACCCGATCGTCAAAGCTTGCTATGTCCTGCGCGGTCACCACATCCGCTCGGACGTGACTGCGGATGACCTGCACACCAGGCTGCGGCAAATCAGGGCCGGCAGCTGAAGATTTCAGTATCGACATCTATTTTTTCTCAATGAGATTTCACTGCCGATAGTCGCTCAGGCTTGAACGACCTGTTGCCCACACTTTCTGAAATCTGATTGCAATTCCTGCCAATTTTTCGTATGTTGTACTGTCTGACAGCTACAAGCTGCCAGCAAATTGGGCAAGTCGACCAGTTGGCACCGGGAGGGGGGCGACCTGTTGCACCGTTAGATTATGGTGACCGTATTTATGCGGCTGATCGCTAAATGGGCGAGCACCCGACATATTCACAATCGGTAGATCTCGATCGTGATTGCTTGCAGGCCGTGCGAACCCACGAAACGGCCGCCAGTCATCCTGGTTGTATCAGAAAGCCATCCATTGAAACGGAGCTCGTGTGGAACGCTGGACCTTAACTGTCATCGACGGCAGTGAGCAGGGTCTCGAGAAACCGCTGAATGAGGAGGTTATCCTCGGCCGGTCGCTCGACAACGACCTGGTGCTCTCACACTCCGCGGTTTCGCGCCGACACGCCCGCATCTTTGCGGTCGGCTTTGTGATCTATGTCGAGGACCTGGAGTCCACACACGGCACCAGGGTGAACGGCGAGACGTGCAGCAAACGCGCCCTCAACAACAACGACATCATCACCGTCGGGCCGGTATCGATGAAGATCGCCTGTGAGCAGGCAGCGCCGACCCCCGGAGCCACCAACGTCATCTATGTGCAGCCCACTGGAGCACCCTCGATACATGAGATCTCTGTCCGCGACATCGAGAAATCGGTTGCCGATCACGATATCTCGGCCCGGTTAGAGGCCGTACTGCAAATTGGACTGACGTTGCAGGGTGAACGCGAAATAGGCCCGTTACTACAGCGTATCGGGAAAACCCTGATCGATACCCTTGCCGTCGAGCGCTGTGGCATTTTCCTCGGAGAAGACGTGAATCCCCAGCTCGTGATGGCGGCTAAAGGTATCGAAAACCCGGATAAGCTGCCGTTCTCGAAAAGTCTGCTGCATCGCGCCATAAGCGACGGCGAAGCTCTGGTGACCGCTGACGCCGGCAAAGACCCACGGGTGCGCAGCGAATCCCTTGTTGCAGGCGCCATCCGCTCTGCCATGGTGGCACCGATGTGGGGTCGCGAACATGTCATCGGGGCCGTTGTGGTCGAGAACCGCGACCGTACCAACGCTTTTGACTCGGAGGACTTGCGGTTGCTTGTCGTCCTGGCCAACCTAGCCGGCACCGCTTTTCAGAACACCTTGCTGATCCAGGAAGTACGTCGAGAGACCGAAGAACGGGCAGCGCTGTCACGTTTCTTTTCTCCGGCTGTAGCCGAACACATTCGCTCGAAATCCGGGACCGCGCTGTCGAATTCACGCAAGGAAATCAGTGTGCTGTTCACTGATATCCGCGGTTTCACTGCCTTGTCCGAAACCAATGACCCCGAAGAGCTCGTTGACCTCTTGAATCGTTATTTTCATGAACTGACCGAAGCAATTTTCGAGGTCGAGGGCTGTGTCGATAAATTCACCGGTGACGGTGTCCTGGCTTTGTTCGGCACACCGGTACCACAGAGTGATCATGCCCGCCGGGCTGTACGCGCCGGTCAAGATATCCTGCGCCGCTGCAGCCAACTGCGTACACCCGACGGTGAACCGCTGGCTATCGGAATCGGCATTGCCACAGGCGCTGCGATTGTCGGTCCTGTCGGATCCGAGAAGCGGCAGGAATACACGGCTATCGGCGACGTCGTCAATATCGCCGCGCGCCTGGTCGAACTGGCCAACGCCGGAGAGGTTCTTACTATCGACGCTACTGTCGAGGCTGGCGAACTCAACGGCTTGGCAGAGACGGTCGGGGACAGGAACATCAAAGGCCGCGAACGCGAGCTGAAGATTTATTCCATCGATGTCGGTACCCCGATCGCTTAATCGCCGGGCTTGGATCAAGACTGGCGACTGCCGCTTGTATTCGTTTGTCTCGTCAGTATCTTTTCCCGTTATTACTATCGGTTAGGGGAAACTGTGCCCCGGGAAAATACCGGCTGGGTCCCGTACTCAATCCAATCACGCGAGGAGCGTCATGGCTAATTACTTCAACGACAATTCACTGTCGATCGGCAACACACCGCTGATCAGGATCAACCACATCACCAAGGGTGCCGAAGCCACTGTCCTCGCCAAAATCGAGGGCCGCAACCCGGCCTATTCCGTCAAGTGCCGGATCGGTGCCAACATGATCTGGGAAGCGCAGAAGGACGGTCAACTGAAGCCCGGCATGGAAGTGGTCGAACCCACCAGCGGCAACACCGGCATCGCATTGGCCTATGTCTGCGCCGCACATGGTTACAAACTGACCATCACCATGCCAGAATCGATGAGTATGGAACGCCGAAAAGTGCTCACCGCACTTGGCGCCAGCATCGTCCTCACCGATGCGGCCAAAGGTATGAAGGGCGCCTGTGCTAAAGCCCAGGAAATAGCCGATTCCGATCCAAAGTACTTTTTGCCGCAGCAGTTCGAGAACCCGGCGAACCCCAGTATTCACGAGAAAACCACCGGCCCGGAGATCTGGGAACAGACCGGCGGCGAAATCGACATTCTCGTCTCGGGCGTCGGCACCGGCGGCACGATCACCGGCGTCTCGCGCTACATCAAGAATGAAAAGGGCAAGGCCATCACCAGCGTCGCCGTCGAACCGGTCGAGAGCCCGGTCATCACGCAAACCATGAACGGTGAAGACCTGCAGCCCGGCCCCCACAAGATCCAGGGCATCGGTGCCGGCTTCATCCCCGGCACCCTTGATCTCTCGATGGTCGATGTCTGCGAACAGGTCGACAGCGCCACTTCCATCGACTACGCCCGCCGCCTGTCCAAGGAAGAGGGCATCCTGTCGGGCATCAGTTGCGGCGCCGCCATGGCCGTCGCAGACAGGCTTGCCAGACGCCCCGAAAATGCCGGCAAGATGATCGTTACTGTCCTGCCGGACGGTGGTGAGCGTTATCTCACAACTGCTCTCTTCGAAGGGCTCTTCGACGACGAGGGCTTGGCAGTCTGAGCGGCATTCGCCGGAACTCTGCAAGGCGGTGCTGGCGGATCGGGCAGCACCGCCTTTTTACAATCTGCCCGGATCAAGACTCAGGACGCTCGTACCAGAGCCCGCAGCCTTCGCGCGATTTCATCCGCGAAGGCTGCAGCACCAGCCGCAGACACATCCCAAGAATCCGGAGCGGTGAATACCAGTGAAACTTGCGCATCGACGTCGCGATGTGTACGCGCAGCACCCTGAACTTGCAGCCATTCGCTTTTCCCCAGCGCTTCAGAGCATTCGAAAAATGAATCTCCTCCGAGGCATAGTACGTCTCATCGAAGCCGCCCACCGCTTCCCAGGCATCGCGCCGGCAGAATACGTAGGCGCCGCAGGCCCAATTGCAGCAGATCGACAGGAGGTTCCAGGATGATACACTCACTGTCACTGCCCAGCCTGCGTGCGTCCGGTCCCCCCGGGCATCGATCAGTGTTCCGCCGCCAACACAGTCACCGCCATCCAACGCCGCAAGTGACTGGCGCAACAGCTCGGCGGTAATCAGGGTATCGGCATCCACAAAGATCAAATATCTGCCGCGACTGTGCTTGCCGCCAGCGTTGCGCGACCGGGCAATCTGCCGGATCGGCTCCTCGATGACCCTGGCACCATGGCGCCGGGCGATCTCACCGGTACTGTCCGTCGAATCGTTGTCGGTCACAACGACCTCGCCACGATGTGACGTGATCTCTGCAACAACAGCATTCACCCGCTCGAGTGTGGCGGGCAACAGCTCCGCCTCGTTATAGGCGGGGATGATGATGGAATAATCGGTCGCAGGCTCGTGGGACATGCATACAAGATAGCCTCAGTTTCCCGACAGGTAAATCAGGCGGTATTCGACGCACCGGCGAACATGATGCATCCGCTGTGCAAATCCGGCACCGCCGGCGTCCTTGCATCTGTACTCGACCGGGAACGAACACGCCGGAAAATTCCCGTTGACAACAGTTAACGAGTATCTCAAGGGAGACTGCAGCCCTCACTTGCCCACACATCCCGTCTTGAACATCACGCAACTCTGCGACATTGTATACCGAAAACATCCCATGCAACCAAGGCTAATGGAGACACAATCATGACTGAAATAGAAAAACAGATCCTCGAACAGCCGGCAACAGTCCTCTCCCAGGAACAACGGGAATTCTATTTCGAGAACGGTTACCTGCTGGTCGAAAAAATCGTTCCTCAGGAATGGATCGATCGAATGATCGCGGTCACCAACGAATTCGTCGACCGCAGCCGGAGTCAGAAACAATCCGACTCTATCTTCGACCTCGAACCCGGACACACGGCGGAGAATCCGCGGCTGCGCCGCCTCAGCAGTCCGCCGGAACACCATCCGGAATACTGGGCTTACGCGAAAGAATCAATCATCGCGGACATTGCGGCCGACCTCGTTGGGCCGGACGTCAAATTCCACCACTCAAAACTCAACTTCAAGTGGGCCGACGGCGGCGAGGAGGTCAAGTGGCATCAGGACATTTCCTTTTGGCCGCACACCAACTATTCACCATTGACCATCGGCACATACTTTTACGACGTCGGGCCGGACCAGGGACCACTCGGCGCTGTACCCGGCAGCCACAACGGCGAGCTGCACAGCCAATACAATGCCAAGGGACAATGGACCGGCTGCCTGGCCGACGAGGATCTGGCCAACATCGATATCGCGTCGGCCAAATTTCTCACCGGCCCCGCCGGCTCGGTGACCATCCACAACTGCCGGGTCATTCATGGTTCTGCCATCAACTATTCCGACGCTGGCCGCCCCCTCCTGCTCAACGTCTATTCCGCAGCCGATGCCTGCCCCTATACAGCCAACCCGCTGAAAACGCGGCTCGAAGGCGAGATCGTCCGAGGCAAGGCGGCCCGATGGGCGCGACACGATCCGCGCCCCTGCGAAATGCCGCCTGACTGGTCGGATGGATACGTCTCCATATACGCCCTACAGCAGGAAGAGGAAGTGGACGAAGACCAGATGCAGATCATCAGCAAACAAATGGCGGGAATTGCGAAAGATACACCGCCGCACGATGCCGATGCGATCGTCGCAGAATAGGACGTCACAATGGCAACGCCCAACATCAAAGTCACCTTCGAGATCAAGCCGGACATGTATGAAATGCTGAAAAGGATTCGCGACAAGTACGAGCTGCCGGATACCTCAAAAACCATGCGCGTCCTGCTGGACTATGCCGCCGACGACGGTGACTGGGACGAGATCTTCGCTACCACCCGATGTCGGCGTTGCGGCTGAAGCGCGAAAAGTACGCCGGCATGGCCCGATTCAACCGGCTAACATTTCCCGATGCCGCGCCTTGTTCGCCTCGTACAAAGCCTGGGCCTCGGCGCTCTTTTCCGCACTGACGCCGTTGAAGACGAGTGCGAAAGCCGGCCGATGACGTGTCGGCGACTGATTGGGATCGGCCCGATGAACAGTGTTGCCATGGTGCACCACCGCATCACCGGCCTGCAACTTGATCATCACCTCGCGCGCTTCGTCTTCCGGCCCGTAATCATTCACGGTCTGGGAAAATCCCAGCACCGTGCTGGCGACATGCGGCCGCACTCCGCCGGTGTGCGAACCTCGCACGTACCGCAGGCAACCGTTCTCTTCGTCGACATTCTCGAGGGCCAGCCAGATTGTCAGAACGCTGGGCGGGCGCCAGCAAAAATAAAAATTGTCCTGATGCGGCGGCGTCAGGTGAATCGTGTTAGGTGGCTTGTTGAACCACTCCGGCTCCATGACCGCGGCAATCTCCTCACCCAACAGCGCCAGCGCCAGGCAGCGCCAATGCGCATTTTCCGGGAATTTAGAAAAATATGGATCAACGCCCATGTTCTGTAACTGCTTGAGTGTTTCCGGCCGACTGCGATCCTGATAGAAGGCGTGGGTTTCCGGCAACGTCGGCACTATCTCACGGATATAGCGGTCGAGATTCTGTCGCAGCTCCGCCAACGCGTCACCCGTCACAAAATCGCGGACGACGACAAAACCGTCACGGTCATAGTCAGTCTTCAATGCGTCATAGTTCATGATCGATTACCTCGGGTCCTCGCACTGTTAATATACTGCAAAAAGTTCTCCACGGGATTCCAGCCGAGGACTTCGTGGGTGCGCTCGACGTTGCAATGCTCCGCCGCACCCGGATCATTCGCCACATGCAGAATCTCGCAGCCCAGATCCGGGACCGTCAGGGCCAACCCCACCGCCTGCGCGAGGTCCCAGCGACAGATCCACTGCGGCCACGGGTCGCAAAATCCATCGATCAAAGACCTGCGAAACATGTCTATCCCGGTACGGCAGTCGACAATGTAGTCCGGCCGCAGCACGATTGTCCCCGCACCAGTGTCATCGTGGAAGTGCCGGCACATTTCCTCCTGCAGCCGCTTGGTCACCTTATATAGCGACCAGTCGGGCCGTCGCACCTCGCCGCTGTTGAAAACGCCATGCGGATTCTGCACGTGGCATGAACCCACATGCACAAAACGCCGCACCTCATGCAGCCGCGCCGACTCGAGAACGTGCCAGAGTCCCTGCACATTGACACGGAATGCCATGTCCGCATCGGGGTTCCCGAATTGCGAAAAGAAAACGGCCGCGTGCACAATGGCGTCGCTGCCCGCGACCGCGGCATCCGCCGCCGCGGCGTCCGCGATGTCGCCGTACACCTTGCTGCCGTCCCAGGCCACGTGCAAATCATCCCATTTTTCCCAGGATTCGGCGTTCAGGTCGAACGCCGTCAGCGTATGGTCGTGTTGCAACGTCTCGACCACAGCGCGGCCGACCCAGCCGGCCGCGCCGAAAATTGTGATATTCATAATCCTACCACCTCTGTCTTGTCAGCCAATCGCAACAAACTGCAGGCACGGTACGAACCCGGCGCTGTGACAGAACGCAGATCGGCTGCATCCCACAGGCTGATCGACTCATGCGTCGGCATTTTCTTTTCGTTTGTATGTCTTGAGCCGTTTTCTCTCGGCCTCGAAATCCTCGAGATTCCCCGGATAGTCCACGACCCCATCCGCCGTGATCTCGATGACGCGTGTCGCCAGGCTGCGGATGAACTCGCGATCGTGACTTGCGAATATAACCGTGTTTTCGACCAGTGTCAGGGCGTAGTTCAATGCTTCAATGGCTTCCAGGTCCAGGTGATTCGTCGGCTCGTCGAGTACCAGCACATTGCCCATTTCTATCATCATGCGGGCAATCACCAGCCGCGACTTTTCCCCGCCGCTCAGGACCTTCACCGGCTTGTTCACGTCGTCGCCGCTGAACAGCATCTTGCCCATGAACGAGCGCAACTCCGCCTCCGTCATGGCGCTCTCTGCGTAACGCTGCAGCCATTCGATCGCCGGTAGATCAAGATTCCGGAGACCGCCGGTATCCTGGGGGAAATAACTGATCTCGACAGTGTCACCGAAACGCACCTGACCGTTGTCCGGCTCCAGGTCGCCGATCAGTGTGCGCAGCAGTGTCGTCTTGCCAATGCCGTTGGTGCCGAGGATGGCGATCTTTTCGGCGTTGCGTATTTCAATATTGAAGCCATCGAACAACGACACATCATAGGCCTTGGTGATATTCACGGCCTCGATCACACGGTCGCCAAGGCGGCGTGCAGCGTTGAGCCGGATATACGGGGACATGCGCGAACTCGGCTTGATCTCCTCGAACTCAATGCGCTTCAGCTCGTTCTGGCGTGACGTCGCCTGACGCGCTTTACTGGCATTGGCGCTGAAGCGGTTGACGAATTCCTTGAGCTCGGCAATGCGTTTCTCCTTCTTCTGATTTTCCCGGTGGACACGCTGCAATGCCTGCTCGTTGGCGATCATGAAATCATCGTAGTTCCCCGTAAAAAGGCGCATCTCCTGATAGTCGAGATCAGCGATGTGGGTACATACGGAATTGAGAAAATGACGGTCATGGGAAATTACGATCACCGTGCCGTCATAGCGGGACAGCAAATTGACCAAGCCTTCGCGGCTGGCCATGTCAAGGTGATTGGTAGGTTCGTCGAGCAGCAGGATATCCGGCTTGCCGAACAGCACCTGAGCCAGCAGCACCCGCAATTTGAAGCCACCGGTCAACGTCGCCAGAGTTTGCGTATAAAAAGACTCTTCGATACCGAGACTGCTCAAGAATTTCGCAGCGTCCGCTTCCATGGTGTAACCGCCAAGATCAGCGAACTCCTGTTCAATACTCCCGGCACGCTCTTCCTCTTCACCCGTCAGCGTAGTCTTGGAATACAACTCCTCACGCTCGCGGTGGCATTGCCAAAGTTCGGGCTTCCCCATGTAGACGATGTCGAAAATCACCCGATCCTCGTACTCGTAATGGTCTTGCTTGAGATAACCCAGTGAGCATCCCGTATCGACCATCACTTCGCCCGTTGTCGGTTGCAGTTCACCAGTCAGCACCTTCATGAAAGTCGACTTGCCGGAACCGTTGGCGCCGATAAGGCCGTAGCGGTGTTCCGGACGAAACTTTACAGACACACTTTGAAACAGCGTGTCCTGTCCGAAGCGCATGGATATATTTTTTGTCGCGATCATACGGCGGCCGAAAATTGGAAGTTGTGGAAATGAGCTGTCAAAATTACTGGCTATTCGTCAATTCGCAACGGTTACACGCAAGTTTTCACAGTCACTTCGGAAAATATCGACGCCACGATCGTTGCCTATGGCTTTCATGCAAAAGAGGCGGTGACGGCAGCACGCACCATAGCCGCTGGCCTTGAGCAACTCTGGAAGATAGCCGACTTCCAAGCCCATTACTTTGGGGCAGACCTCCAACGAGGCGACGGAAAGCGAAAGGATGCGGGGGTTGACCAATGCCTGCTGCTTCAGATCCGGACTGATTCCGCCCACTTCAAAAGCCCACGGCGGCAGCTATAGTACCCATTCTTCCGGCGAAAGCCACGACATCTAACACCGCCTCGGCCCCGCAAAACTGTCGCGACTGCCTGGCCCACACGAATACGAGGAATTTCCATGTCGAGCCCCGGTTCCATACAGCAACAGAAGAACGAAGCACTCATCGCCGCGTCCCACTACATGCGCGAAAGCGTCACCTCTGAAGTGCTGCCGCTATCCATAGACATCAGCTCAGCAACCTTGGACGACAGCCAGGCGAATGCGCTGCAGGCGATCGGAATCGAGGCGGCGCACACCGCCATCAAGAGCCTCGCCTCGCTGGCTACTATCGGCGAACTCGACCACCTCGGCGGCGGCCTCGACCTCATCCCGGCGCTCGCACTCACTGCCGCACTCACCGACTACGAGAAGGTCGAGTTCACGATCGAGCACGCCCACACCTCGATCGGGTACTATTCTGTCCTGGCAGTCTACGGCTTCCTCGATACCGACCTGGTCATCAACGGCTTCCGGCGCGGCCTCGACATTGCCGGCCACGTCTCCTGGGTGCCCGGCGGAACACAACTCAACGGCGGACGACTCGGCGTCATGGTGCCGGTCGCTGTCGGGCAGGCACTCGGCAAGCGAGCCAAGCACGGCGACGGCGCCTGGGTCATCACGCACTGCGGTGATGCCGGCTGGATTTCCGGACAGGCACTGAACGGTTTCAACTGTGCCGACCTGCACGATGCGCCAATTACCTTTGTCATGCATCGCAACGGCATCCAGCTCTCCGGCACCAATAAGCAGATCATGGACAAGGACCCTCGTTCGATGATCGCGTCGCAGGGCATCACGATCATCGAACTCGATTCGTTCGCCGACACGCACGCACTGTACAAGGCGTATCACGACGCCTGGAACCTGGCACAACAGGGCCGGCCGTCGCTCATCTACCCGACCGGCTGCAAATCTACAGACACCGCAAAAGTCGACCTCAATGAACTCGGCCGACGTTACAACATCGCTGCCGAAACTGCGGAGTTCGCAGCGAAGAACGGCGTGGCGATGGAGACGGAAATCTGGATTCCCGGTGCACTGATGAGTTATCGCGACGTGTACCCGATGCTCGAGTGTGTTTTTCATGTCAACGACCTGCCTGGCGGTGAAGGCCATCACGACGGACACATGAAAGGCCGCGACGAGGCCGAAGTCCTGGCCAACCCGATGATGCAGATGACAGCGGCGCAGCAGGAAGCGATTGCGGCGCTGCGCAGCCAGACGCAACGCACGGTCGTCACTACAGCACGCCCGCAGCCCGGTAGCCCCAATCTTGTCTTGTCCGCCGAATCGGTGGCTGCAGTCGAACTGCCGCCGGGCGGCGACGTCACCAGCGCCCGGGCCGGCATCGAAGCCGGCTACGCGGCGGTCGCCAAGTCGTTTCCAGAACAGACCTTCGTCGTCAGTTGCGACCTGAATCCGTCAACCAAGCTCGCCAAGGCAGTCGCCGCCATCCCAGCCAACCACGCGTACGAAGTCAGCATCGAGGAGCAGGTTGCTACGCTCCTGGCAAACGGCCTGGCGATGAGCGGCAACGAGCCGCAGCTGAATATCATCTCGACGTTCTCGGCCTTCTTCGACGGTCTCGCACGGGAAGGGTTCGAGATGTGGCGGTACCAGCGCAACCTGACCGGTGCCAACGAAGGGTTGAACGTGACCTTCCACTTGTCGCATGTCGGTGCCTGCACGGGTCGCGACCATTTTTCCGGCTGGAGCCTCGACTGGGTAAACACCGCCCTCACCTATCTGCCGTACATTCATCGATTCTACACACCGGCCGATGCGCGCTCCGCCTTCCTCGCGGTTCGCGACCTGGCGGCTCACTACGGGGCGCACGTGGTCGGCGTACCGCGCGACAACCTGCCGGTGCTCGAAAAACAGGACGGCAGCGGCGCCCTATGGGAAGCCGACAGTGAGTGGGAGGCCGTGACCTGCTACCGCAACTACGACGGTGCCGGCAAAGCGATTCTCGCCCTCGGCGCGCCCGCTTCTGTCGCCGCGGAAGCTGCCGAAGCGGTCAAAGGAACCGAAGACGCAGCCGACGTGTATGTCGTCAACGGGCTGCCGCTGCCTGCCAATGAGCTCGCCGATCTCTTCACGGAGTACCGTGGCGGCATCGTTACTGTCGAGGACAACCTGATCGGCTGCCGTGCCAGCGGTATTCGCGGGTTCGCGTCGATCGTCTCGGCCGCCGCCTACGACGCCAACGCCTGCGCCGAGCACGTCGGCATCATCGACCCGCGCATCGCCCCCTCGGGTGGACACTACGATATTTGGGAACACTTCGGCATTACCAAAGACGCGGTCGTAGCGGCGCTGCAGCGGCTGTGACGAGGTGTCAGTCGAGGCTGACCACCGTCTTGGTCACACGACTCGCGGGATCGAGCCAGGACTCGAACTGCCCGATCATGTCGTCAAAGGACGAACGGTGACTGATCCACGGTGTCGTGTCGATCTGACCAGCTTCAATCATCCCGACGATCTGCGCGAACTCCGCCGCCCTTGAGTTGCGCGAAGCAAACACCGTCAACTCCTTGCGATGGAATTCCGGATCTTGGATCGCAACGTCATCGAGCACCAGGCTGACAAAGACAATGCGCCCACCCGCCCCGCAATAACCGATACAGGCGCCCATTGACAGCGAATTACCGGTAGCATCGAACACGCAGGTCGCCAGGCCACCATCGGTCAGCGTTTCGAGCTGCTTGATCGGCTCCGTCTTTGCATCGATCGTCTCGGACACACCAAGACGATCCCGGCAGAACCCCAGACGATGATCGTTGATGTCCATCGCAAGGACCCGCGCACCCGTCGCCTGGGCAAACTGTATCGTGCTCATACCGATCGGTCCGGCACCGACGACCAGGACCGTGTCATCCGCTGTTACGCTGCCGCGGTTCACCGCGTGACAACCGATGCCGAGTGTCTCCACCAACGCCATCTGCTCCACCGACAGCTTGGTTGACGGGAAAAGCAGTCGCGCCGGCATTAACACCTCTTCACGCATACAACCGTCGGTCTGCACGCCCAAGACCTTCAGCGTCGTGCAGCAGTTTTCACGGTTGGCCCGGCAGGTGATACACTCGCCGCAGGTGAGGTATGGCCACACCGCACAATCGTCCCCCGGCTTGACGTGTTCGACGCCGTCACCGGTCTCAACCACCGTAATACCGAGCTCGTGCCCGAGAATACGCGGATAGGAAAAAAAAGGCTGGCGCCCGCGAAAGGCGTGCATGTCCGTGCCGCAGATACCGATGCGGCGCACGCGAACTTTGACTTCAGCCGGTCCCGGCGCATCGGGGAACGGCATGTCCGTCATCCGTAAATCCCCTGGTTCTTGCAAGACGATCGTTTTCATTGAATCTCTCCATTGAAGCGAGCATCACTATAGGGGTGTAAGTGCCGAGTGCAACGACAGTACATGGCGCGAAAGCTGTCGCGACAGGCTACCTTACCCGCCATGCGAACCAGCGACGACAACCAAATCGAAATCAGCGGGCCGGGATGGCACGCCGTGCACGCCCGCCGCACCGTGAATGGACCCCAGTCTCTGACCGTCAACGACACAGAGATCCTGCGGGACTGCGTCTGTTGCGTTGGCGGCCTCGCCGACCGGGCGGCCGTGATCGACAGCATCCGTGACAAACGCAATGCCAACGCCGACGTCGTGATGGCCAACGGGACTTTACCGTTCGGCAACGAGATCGAGTTTCTGCACACCTACCGGTACGGGGACGGCTTCGCCCGTATCATCACCGACCTCACCTTCCGCCGGGGCTCAACAGCGGCGCCGTCGGTCGATATCGGTTCGCTGACTTTACCGGGGCCATGGAAAAGTTACCGGATCGCGACGGAGGCTGACGATGAACTGAAGCTCTCGGACTGGCGCACGATCGAAGACGTGACCTGGAATCAACCGCCGCTCGCGTTAATTCTCGAGCACCACTCCGGCGTCCAGCTCGAGATCGGCATCGGCAACGATCTCTGGCGCTGGCAAAAAGGACTACTTACACCCCAGACAAACGCCGGCTGCTATGCTCTGAAAACATCCGGCGACGACCTGGAGTTCACTCGTTCCGTCACGATCTGCGACGAGGACACCGTGCCAAAACCACGCGTCTACAGATTTTCCTGGTACCTGGCCTGGCAAACCTTGGCGACAACGACAGAGTTGCCCACAGGAACCGTCGAGCCGGTCTTCTCTGATGACGGATCACTCGATACTGCGGCGACTGGCACCCAACTCGCACCCGGTACGCACCTGGCGCTCGATATGGCGGCGATCACCTGGCCGCCGACTCTGTACCGAGCCCGGCACGGCCGCATATCGACCCGGCCGTGCCTCGCCAGCAGTGCAGTGATAACACGGCTGCGCCGGATCGTGCGACAGCTTGCCGGGCTCGAGCAACAGGAATTCGCATTAGTGTTTCGCAATCTGCAGCCCGGCCTGTGCGATGTCGGGCGCCATGCAGACCAAAAGCAATCGGCGGCGCACTGGGACATGTCCGACCTGCTTGCATTCAGTCTGTGGGCGCGTGGTTGCCTGGGTCCCGAACGCCGGATCC
>CAJWLW010000060.1 GCA_913042885.1 uncultured Lentisphaeria bacterium
CGATCCAGTGACCCGCGAACCCCTGGCGGACATCTGGGAGACTTGCCTCTTCATCACCGAACGCTTCCGCCAGCGCTGGGCCGGCCGCCTATAGCCTGCCGGCGCGTCCCGCGCAAAAAATATAAAGAGACAGGTATATCCAGGCAGGAGCTGCTTGATAAGCTTTATAAGCTCCTTGAAACGACGCATATTTAACTTCTATGAGTGGCGTGGCGAGGGTGTGATTGGTCGTGGCTGAGCCTGCAGGGGAACTTGCGCGGGTAGTCAGGACGTGAGCAGCTCGTAGAGCCGGGTGACGTGGTCGTCGTCAATGCTGTGCTTGCGGAATTCTTCGTGCAGCCGCACAAGGTACTCCTGGTTTGAGCCACTGGGCCCTGCAGACTCGGCGATCTGGCGGACAATGGCGTGGTCGTCTGCAGTACCGAGATAATTCGGGTTGTCAGCGTGGGCCACGTAGGTGAGCGTGCGCCTCGGATCGTGTTCGCCTTCGATGTGGCAGTCGACGAACTGGCGGGTGTAGCCGGCCTTTTCGCGGTAGTCGAGCTCGTTCAGGATGCCGTCCGCCAATTCGGTTCTGATCCGATAAAGCATACCCCAGCACACGGCACCCGGTTCCTCAACCAGTGTCACGACGCGCCCCGGGGATTCGGGGCTGCCACGGTGATCGGTCGAGCCTTGCCAGAACCGGCGCTGCCAGCCGACGACCCAGCCCTTGTGCCGCTCCACATAGTCGAACGAGGGCCGCCAGATCAGTGAGCCGTAGCCGAATATCCACTCTGTACTCATCGACTACCTGTTGCCCACATAATGTTCTTGGATGTAGGCAATGATATCCTCGCTCTCGTACATCTCGATGTCACGTTCCGGGTCGACCAGGTACGGCACTTGTACCTTGCCGCCGCGTTCCTGAAGCTCCTCGCCGAAGCCGCTGTCAGTGAACATGCCGCGCAGGACCGGCTTGGTGACGTACGGCACGTCGTTTACTTCCATGAATTGACGGACCCGTGTGCAGTATGGACATGTGTCCGAGAGGTAAAGTTCGATCATCGTTGTAGCCGCCGTGTTTGTTCTGAACGCTTAAACTTTGGTGCGCATCGTCACGAATTCCTCAGCCGCCGTCGGGTGAATGCCGACAGTGGCGTCGAATACCGATTTGGTTGCGCCTGCCTTCAACGCCGTTGCGAAGCCTTGAATGATTTCGCCGGCCTCCGGGCCTACCATATGCACGCCGAGCACGCGGTCGGTCTGAGCATCGACGACGAGTTTCATCATCGTTTTCTCATCGAGTCCGGAGAGTGTGTGCTTCAGTGCGCGGAAGGATGAGCGATAGATGTCGATATCGGCGTACGCCGATCTGGCGCGCTCCTCGGTGAGGCCGACGGAGGCGGTGGGCGGCTGGCTGAACACGGCACTTGGTACGTTTTCGTGGTCGGGACTGGTCGGCCGCCCGTCGAAGAGTGTGGCTGTAAGTGCCATGGCCTCGGCGATGGCGACCGGGGTCAAATTGATTCGGTCGGTAACGTCGCCAATGGCATGGATGCCGGGCACCGAGCTTTGCGAGTATTCATCGACGATGATGGTACCGTTGGGCTGCATCTGGACACCGATTGCTTCGAGACCCAGGCCCTGGCTCAGCGGATTGCGGCCCGTGGCGTACATGATCAGGTTCGCGGACACGGTCGATCCGTCGGTCAGTGTTGCGAGCAGGGTGTCGCCGTCTTTGTCGATGCGGTCGATGTTGAGGTTGAATCGCAGGTCGACGCCTTTCTTAATCATCTCGTCGCGCAGCGTGGTGCGGATATCGCCATCGAAACCGCGCAGGAAAAGGTCGCGCCGATAGAGTTGGACAGTCTCCACCCCGAGGCCGTTGAAAATACCGGCGAACTCGACAGCGATATAGCCGCCGCCGACGATGAGGACACGCTCGGGAAGTTTTTCGAGGTAGAATGCTTCGTTTGAGGTGATGGCGTGCTCGATGCCTGGAATCTGCGGCAGCGTCGGTGCATTACCGGTCGCGACAAGGATGTGACGAGCAGTGATTTGCCGGCCGTCTACCGCCACTGTATTTGGTCCGGCGACAGTGGCGCGGCCGTGAACAATGTCGACCCCGGCGTTACCAAGGATCGATTCGTAGATGCCGTTGAGCCGCAGGATCTCCGTGTTCTTGTTGGCGATCAAGGTCGGCCAGTCGAAACTGGTATCGGCGAGGGTCCAGCCGAAGCCGGCAGCGGCGCGAAACTCCTCATGAAAGTGGGAGGCATAGACCAGCAACTTTTTCGGCACGCATCCCACATTGACGCAGGTGCCGCCGAGCGGCCCCATTTCGGCGACAGCGGCGGTGGCACCGTATTGCGTTGCCATTCTGCTGGCACGGACGCCGCCGGAACCGGCACCGATCGTAAACAGATCGTAGTCGTAACTCATCAAAGCCTCGCTTCAGTCCAGGCCCAGGGCAACACCACCGCGCCGTGGATCGCCGGCACCGTGAAAAATCCGGCGCTCAACGTCGACGAGGATCGAATTGGCAGCACCCATGACGCTTTTTTCCTTTACTTTGTGTCCTTTGAATTTCAGGAGCGCAACCGTATCGGCACTGATGCCGTGTTCCACGCGCAGCTCGTCGGGCAGCCACTGGTGATGGATGCGCGGGGCGTTGACTGCTTCCTGCAGATTCATGTCGAAGTCGATGACGTTGATGATGACCTGCAGTGTGGTGGTGATTATGCGTGAGCCGCCGGGGCTGCCGGTGATCAGAAACGGCTTGCCGTCCTTCAGCACGATGGTCGGCGACATGGAGCTGAGCATACGTTTGTTTGGGGCCACCGCGTTGGCGGTTCCGCCGATCAGGCCGTAGGCGTTTGGGACACCGGGCTTTGCACTGAAGTCGTCCATTTCGTTGTTCAGCAGGAAGCCGGTGCCCGGTACAACGATGCCCGAGCCGAATCCGAAGTTGATGGTGTAGGTATTCGAGACGGCGTTGCCGTGGCGATCCACGATGGAGAAGTGCGTGGTTTCGTTGCTTTCCCAGCCCGGCGGTGTTCCCGCTTTGATGTCCTGGCTCGCCGTGGCGGTGTCGGTGATGCCGCGCCGTAAAACTTCGGCGTAATCTTTGGCGGTGAGTCCGGCGACCGGCACGTCCGCAAAGTCGGGGTCGCCGAGGTACATCGAGCGGTCGGCGTAGGCGCGTTTCATCGACTCTGCCATCCAGTGAATCGATTGGGCGCTGTTGTGTCCGGCGGCGGCCAGGTCGAAGCCGTCGAGGATGTTGAGGATCTGCACGATATGCACGCCCCCGGAACTGGGCGGAGACATGCTGTAGACGTCGTAGCTGCGATAGGTACCTTGCACGGCTTGGCGGATCCGCGGTTGGTAGGCTGCCATGTCGGCCCGTGTGATGAGACCACCGTGTGCCCGCATCTCCCGCTCGATCAGTGTGGCAGTCTCGCCTTCGTAAAAGGCCGATGGACCGTTTTCGGCAATGGCGCGTAGTGTGCCGGCAAGTTGCGGCTGCCGAAAAACATCACCGGCTTCGTAGGGAGCACCGTCGGTTTTGAAAAAGACGGCGGCACTGGCGGGCCATTGCTTGAGGCGCTTCTCGTACGCCTTGGTGTTGCCGGCAAACTGTTCGCTGACGATGAAGCCGTTTTCCGCCAGGTCGATGGCGGGCCGCAGTGCGTCGCCCAGGGATATTGTACCGGCCTGCTCCAGGGCCAGCGCCAGGCCGGCGACTGTTCCCGGTACGCCGGCGGAGAGGTGGGAGAATCGGCTCTTCTGCGGGTCGGCGTTGCCGTCGGCATCGAGGAACATGTCGCGATCTGCGGATGCCGGTGCGGTTTCGCGATAATCGATGACCTCGACTTGTCCGCCATCCCGACGCTTGATCAGCATGAAACCGCCGCCGCCGATGTTGCCGGCTCGTGGCCGCACGACGGCCAGCACAAAGCCGAGGGTAACAGCAGCGTCGACGGCATTGCCGCCGTCCCGCAGGACATCGACGCCGATGCGGGTTGCGATCGGTTCGCTGGTGACGACCATGCCGCCGCTGGCAGTGACCGGCCGGACGATGGCATTGGCATCGAGCGCAAATGGATCGGCGTTGGCGGTGGTTACGTTCAGGGCCACTGCGAGGACCAGACAGGCGAATCGTTTCACCGTGATGCTCCCTGTGATCTGTCGTTGTTATTCGTCGTCGTCATCGTTGTCTGTCCCGAGATCGGCGGCGAGCCGTTCGAATTCCCGTTGGCAGGACTCCGGGGATTCGACATTGGGGCAGAAGCAGATGCTGCCGCGGTAGTTCTGGCGCTGGAGCGCCTGGTGCCATTCGGTGAGATGCTCCGGTAGCGGCCGCAGGCCGAGTGCCGGTTCAAAGTTGATGCGCAGCACGGCAACCTTGAAGAGGTATTGCTTGACGAGACCTGCCAGATCGAAGTCTTCGGGCAGATCGAACGGAAAAACATTGAGTGTAAGCTGGCAGTTCGGATGCATGATTTCATTTGCCAACCGCACACCGCGGGTGTTGATAATGTCATTGCCGCGGGTGACGGGCACACGGAGGTCGACGCAGATGACGATCTCGAGGGCTTCGGCGAGAGGCATGAGCGAGAGCAGCAGCTCGACGCGGCGGTCGAGGGCGTCGTTCCAATTGGTGTCGGTATTGACGGCCAGCCCGAAATCCAGGGTTGCAGTCCGTACGGACATGGCGGCGGCGCGCTCGAGCATGCGCCGGAGGTGGTCAGTCAGCCGGTTACGGGTAGCGATTGGGGCTTCGGGCAGGATGCGGGTGACCGAGGTGGGCAGCAGTTCATGGACGTGGAGCACCGGCAGGTGCAGGCGATCGGCCAGTCCGGACCACAGGGAATCGTCGTCGACTGCGGTGCCGTACAGTTCAATGCCATTCCATTCACTGGCAATGTTGGGCAGCCATTGAATGTCGGTTTCGACGATGTTGGTGGGCAGGCTCAGTATCAGGTCCATAGCATCACTGGTATTGGTTGACTATCCAGGCAAGTGCAGCGACGACAGCCGTCTCGACACGCAGAATCCAGCGGCCGATGGCCAGTGGTTGCGCCTGCCTACCTTTCAAGGTTTCGAGTTCATGATCGTTGAAGCCGCCTTCCGGGCCGATCCACAGCCACAACTGGCCAGCCGCTTCGACAGTGCTGCGGTCAATCGGCGGCGGTACGGCCTGCCCATGGGCGTTACCCGGTGCCCACCCAACATACGCCGGCGCGGTCATTTCCGCGACTGCGTCTGCGAACTCCGCAATTTCGGCGATGTGCGGCAGGAAAGGGTTACCGGATTGTTTGATAGCTTCGTCGGCGTCGGTACGCCAGTGATCGATGGCCTCGGCATCCGGCCGGGAGACGCCGAAGGCGGTTTGGACGGGTCGGATCTCGGCAACACCGAGTTCGGTGGCTTGGCGCACGATGCGGCCCATCGCCTTGCCACGCGGCGGCGCCACGGCCAGCACGAGACGGACGGAGGGCGGTTCGTGTTGCGTGACGTCGATGATCGAGCAGGTAACCGGCTGACGGCGGTTGCCGGTTGGCTTGGCGATCGCGCGTGCGCAACTGCCGCGACCGTCGAGCAAGGTGATCTCTTCCTCCTGCCGCAGCCGCAGGATGGTGCGCAGGTGATAAGACTCCGGCTCGGAAAGCGTGACTGACTGACCGGCGGCAGGGAGATCGGGGCATAGAAAACGTCGGTTCATGGGACGTCGGTGAGGTGTTCCGGAATTTTCTGTTTGACGATCCAGGCGTTGCTGCCATCCGGCTTGCTCAGAATGGCATGCAACGAACGGGATCCATTGGCTGGCGATATTTGCAATCCCAGCGTGTAGTCGAACGGATCCTGGACGCCGACGATGCGGATGTTGCGGTTCCGATCGAGGCGGGCGTTCAGTTGCGCGGCAATGGCGTTGAGGTCGACATTCACCGGGTCGTTGACGGTGTCGCGCGGGAAGTCGATGCGAACCCGGTGACTGCTGCCGCGGCTGAGTGGCGAACTGACCTCGAGCATCATGGTTAGTTTATTGGCGACAGCGACGGCGGTATCGAGCATTGGTTCGATACGCGGCGGCGGCTGAAATTCGGTGGTCCGCCTGGTGGTACAGCAGCCACAGGCCAGCACAAGGATGCCGACAATCAGTTTAGTCTTTGAATTCAATGTAGATTCTGGGTGGTTGCCTCAAGAAATCCTTCGTGTCGCCGGTGTCGAACGTCCATTTGGCGCGATTATTTCGGTATTCTGACGCCGAGGTATCGACGATTGTTCCAGGCACGGTAACGATGAGGTTGAGGTACAGTCCGTCCCACAGTTCGCGTCGGGCGTCTTCTCCGGCGGGGTCGGCCGATTCCGGCAGGCGCGCTGTCAGACGGGTGTTGTCGCCGACCGACTCGAGTTTCCAGGTGCCGAGCTTGCCCGATGCGAGCGCGCGTTCGAGGTCATCGATGCGGCCTTCGATGCGGACGTGCCGGCGCGCATCCCGATCGAAAACGCGGTAGCGCGTAACAGAGAGGCCGGAACCGTCCTCATAGAGTTTCTGGCCACTGCGGATATCGAACAGTTGCCGCCAGGCCAAATGCTGGGAATTCTCCGGATCAGCCAACTTATCTGCCGTCGCCCGGGGGACTGAGAAAAAGATGCGAAACTTACCGCTGTTGTCGTTCTTCAGGTTGATTTCCTGTTCGAGGTGCAAGCAACCGGCGACGAAAGCCAGGAGTGCAAACATGGTGGCTGATTTCACGGCGAATTGCATGCTGCAAGGATAGCACCCGGATGGGTTGCTGCCAAGAGGCCGGCGACGACCTCAATGCGATTTGCTGCAGCCTTCCTGTTGCGGAGTTGTGGAAATCACTGAAGGCTAATGAAATAGCACATCATACCGGTCCGTCGATGGGGCTCCAACCCTTGACTTTTTGGCCTTAAATGCGTATGATTGAGCCTTTCTTTCGTGCCCGTCACGCCACATTAATGCCAAAGCGAAGACGAGGTTTTCGGACAGGCGAGCCGTGACTGTGCTCGGTATCTCCGGAGCCCAGGTTATTGCAGCTCTCGGGGAGCATCGACTAAGGTGAACGCGCAAGTTCAATGGTTTTGCAGTCTGGCGATCGACGAAGGCGTGCTGACGCCGGAGTTGTGCCGGGAGTTGTTTTCACGCGTCGGTGACAACGCTGAGTTACTAGTATTCGGCCAGTAGGTGATGGACCTGCATCTCACCGACGACCTGGATAAGCTTCATACGATGATGTCCGAGGCGTACACTCGGACGAAAGGCGGCGAACCTCCGCCGGCTTTGAATATCGACATTGCACCCAGCGCCACACCAACGGTTGACGCGGTGACACCAGCCGCAGCGTCTGCGGACGCAGTGAAAGAACCGACAGCGGAGATGCCGGATGCCGGCATTGCCCTGGCTACTATCGATGCCGAATTCAACTGGAATCGGTTGCCTTCGCTCAGCGGCGTCGAGGCGATGTCGGGAAACGACGTTCTCAAGCTGATGGCCGATTTGCTGGCCGGCGTGCGGGACCTGGGTGTCAGCGATCTCCGTATTTCCCCGGGATCCAAGCCCTGTGTGATTCACGACAGGGAGATGCGATTCTTTGGCGATTGCATCCTGACTGCCGCAGCTGCTGCGAAGCTCAACACGATCCTGCTGACCCCGCAACTGCGGGGCAGGTTCGACGAGTCCCAGGAAGTCAACTACGCGATGTCACTGTCCGACGACAAGCGTATTCGCGTCAATCTGATGCAGCAGCACCACGGCATCATTGGGACCTACCATTTCGTGCCGACTTCTATCTTGAGCCTGCAGGAGCTTGGGTTCGTCCATGAAAAGGTCATTTGCCGTCTGCTCAACTACCAGCACGGCCTGATTCTCGTATCGGGTCGTTCGGGACATGGCAAGACTTCGACGTTGGCGGCAATGATCGACATTGTCAATTCTCAGCGGCGGGCTTTCATTTCGTGTATTGAGGATCCCATCGAGATCGTGCACGCACCGAAGCATTCGATCATCTCACAGCGGGAAATCGGCGTCGACTCGTTAACGTACAAAACGGCCATCACAACGGCGATGCGCATGTGCGCCGACTTGATCACCATCGGCGACCTTCGTGACCTGGAATCTTTGCGTCTGGCCTTCAAAGCCGCGGAAGCCGGGCACCTGGTGATCGGCACGGTGAATACCGGCGACGTCGAATCGACACTCAACTTTTTGCTCGAAGCGGTGCCGTCACCCAACCAGCAGGACGTGCGCGAACGCATTGCGGATGTCATCCGCGGCATTGTTTGCCAGCAATTGGTGCCGCTGCAGACCGGCGGCCTGGTGCTCGCCACCGAAATTCTCGTCAACAACGACCAGACGTTGCAACTGATACAGCAGGGGCAGACGCAGGAATTGCGTACGGTCATGGAGGCCGGCAACGCCCAGGGCATGCATTCAATGTCCCAGTCCATCTATGCTTTGTACGAGAATGAACTGATCTCCGCCGAGTCGGCGCTGGCGCACCTGCGGGACAAGGAACTGATCAAACGCATTGTGACCAAGCAATTCGACGAAGCAATGGCTGTGTTCGACGCTAACAAGAACTGACCAAACGCATTGTGACCCGGAAATTACGGCAGGTCGGTGGGATAAAACGATGGCTACAGTAGATAAATATCTGGCGGCATTGCTGAAGAACAACGGCACAGACCTGCACCTGACGGTGGGCTTGCCGCCGACTTTACGCGTTGATAAACAGATGGTCGCCTTCAATGTCCCGGCCCATTCGACTGACGAAATGCAGTCGATCCTTACCCAGATATGCAGCGAGGAACTGTGGGCCGAGTTTCAACAGCAACGGGACAGCGACTTTGTCTACCAACTAGCCACTGGTGAGCGCTTCCATTGCAACCTTTTCTTTGACTTCAACGGCGTCGGTGCCATTTTTCAGCGCATCCCGTCGGAGATTCCGACTTTTGCAGATCTGCAATTGCCGAATGTTCTGGAGTCCATATGTCAATACCAGGAAGGTCTGATCTTCGTGACCGGGCCGTCCGGCAGCGGCAAATCGACCACCTTGGCGGCGATGGTCGACTACATCAACGAGAACTACGGCAGGTTCATACTTTCCCTGGAATCGCCGATCGAGTTTATCTACACCAACCGCCGTTCGATCATCGCGCAGCGTGAAATCGGCACGCACTGCGAAACACTCGAGGAGGCGTTGCGCAATGCCATGCGATCGAGCCCGGATGTCATCCTCATTTCCGACGAGCTCGAGGATCCGGCCTGCATCAAGCTCGCCTTGACCTGTGCATCGATGGGGACGCTTGTCCTGTGCTCGGCGCACACCAGCAATGCCGGCAAGGCGCTGGAACGTCTGATCACGATGTTTCCCGTCGATGAACGCGTGCAGATCGAGTTGATGCTCGCCAAGACTCTGGTCGGGGTAGTCGCCCAGATTCTTTGCGACAGGGCCGACGGCCAGGGAAAGGTCCCGGCTCACGAGATTGTCATGCGCTGCGAGACGCTTTCGAATATCGTGCGGCAGGGTGAAATTCTCAATCTGCGCAACTATATCAATGACGAGATCGAAGGCATGCAGTCATTTGATGCCTGCCTGCGTCAGATGTTGGCAGAAAACCGGGTGAGCCCGCCGGAGGCGTACATGCATGCTGCCAACAAGACCGAATTCGCGGAGTATCTGCCGGAACGGACTTATTTTGGTGCCGATGGTCGTGCGGCGTCTGCGGTGGCCGAAGAGGAGGACAATCGGCCGACCTGACTGTGATTGTTCAAACCATGAACAACCACGGTCGACTTGGATTGTTCACCATTCTGCCGGCGACGAGCATGAAATACTGTATCTTGTACGTGTTACGTCAACCGTTTCCCGCCCGCACTTTGATTATCCCCGCGGACTTTCTGTATGCCAGCTTCTCCTGCTGACCAATCTCTTGCTGATACACCGGATCCCGGCCGGCTACGGGCGTGGTTGGCGCTGCTGCGACCACCGAACCTTTTCACCGTCCCCGGTGACCTGGTTGCCGGCTTTGCCGTAGCAGGCGGCGTTGGCGCCGGTCTGTGGTCGCGTCTGCCATGGGTTGTGGCTGCCTCACTCCTGCTCTACGCCTCCGGCCTTCTGCTGAATGACTGGTGCGACCGCGACGTCGACGCGCAGGAGCGTCCGTCACGTCCGATCCCCGCGGGACTGGTCCTGCCAAACACTGTGCTGGCCGCGGCCGGTGCATTCGGGTTGGTTGCCGTTGCGTTGGCTGCCGGTGCCGGTGCCATGGCTGTGGCGATGGCCGTGTTGTTGCTCGTTTTGATCGTCTTCTACAACACCGCCGCGCGCCGGTATGCCTGGCTTGGCGTGACGGTGATGGGGTTGTGCCGCGGCGTCAATGTCCTGCTCGGGGCCGCGGCGGTCGGCTGTCCAGAGACCTATCCGCAGGAGCTCGTCTTTGCTGCTGCACTTGCCGCGCTGTACATCATCGTGGTGGCAACGGTGGCTATCAACGAAGCGGTGCGCCTGCCGCCGCGACCGGCTATTCTGCTGCTGCCGCTCTTTCCGATCGCGTTGCTGCTGGGCGGTGCGCGGGGATTGGCGGGCGCCGGCGGCATTGGCACCTGGGCTGTCTGGCTGTTGTTCACCACCGGCACGCTTGTTCTCACTGCGCGCCTGTGGCGCAACACCGACTATCTTCGGACCCCAGCGTACGTCGGCAGTTTGATCGGTAATCTGATTTTCATGCAGGCTTTCTGGATCGCGGTGGCGGGTGCCAACTGTTTCTGGCTCGCGGGCGTACTCGTTCTGTGGCCGCTCGGCAACCTGGTCGCGCGTTGGTTTTACGCCAGTTAACAGGGACTGTTGCCGTCCGTATGCAAGCCAGGCTGAAGCGTGAACCCTGCCGGCGGCGGCTACGACTGCGAGATCGTCAGGTCGATGCCGGGCGCTTCAAAACCGCCGGTGCGATGGGAGCCGTCGCAGAATGGCTTGTTCCCGGACAGTCCACAACGGCAAAGCGCGACGTTGTCGCGATCTGTCGTCTGTGTGTTGCCATCGGCATCGACATATGTCGCCTTGCCGCTGATCAGGCACGGGCCGTTTTCGATAATCGTAACTTTGGTATCTGCCATAGGATTAACCTGTCAGTTGATGTGACGTTGCCTGCAAAGCGGTGGTGCTGTGATCGTTCAATGCTTTCCTGCCTTGATAGTCTCCTCGAACGACAGCATCTGGCCGCTGTCGTCAAAGGGAATCTCGAACGGCTCGCCCAACGGCACGAGGTTTTCCTGTCCGTCGATGGCTGCTTGCATGGATTCACTGATCAGAACTTCATCGAGATGCAGCGTGCTGTTTATTCTGACCACGCGGGCGTCGTCAGGTTCAATCATGCCGATCGTATCGAACGCCGCTTCGAGCACCCGCTCGTCGGTGTCGAAATGGACTGGAATCCGTCCCTTCTGCGGACCCAGGCCGGTAATGCAGTTCAACCAGGTAGTCTCCGGAATCAGGCGGTCCACCAGACGCTTCGTTGTGAAGTCCGCAAAGCCGATTCCAACCGCATTGCCTTCGCTTGCTTCAGTCAGATTGCAGACCATGATCCGCGTCACCGACGGCGTGGTGAACTCCGGCTCACCCGTGTGCATGCGACGGCCGATGATGTTCGAATCCATGCCGGTGCCGCTGATGTTCTTGCCCATGTTGTCGATGATCAACAGGTCGAGCTCCTCGAACGGCAGCTTTGCCTGCAGCCCCTTCACCTTTTCCAGCAAAGCCCGTTCGCGTTCCTCAAGGTTGTTGCTGACGATCGCCTCAATGTGCGCCGTCTGCTCGTAGGCGTTTTCCAGGATGGCGATGCCGAAGTCGATCCGACAATGCCGCCGCACCGCCGCCGCCACCGTCTGGATCGTGTGCTCGAAGCCGTGGTGCAACGCTGATTTGTGGCAGGCACTGGCACCCAGACGCTTGCCCAGACCGATCGACCCCATCTTCAGGATGCCGCTCTCGATGACGCCGCGGAAATCGGTGTGCGTCTTGATGCGGTTCACCAGCACCACATGATCTGCTGCCAGGGCGTTGCGATCGACAAAAACCGGGACGCCGTCACTGGTCATATCCACCTGTATCGGTTCTATTTCCGACTGAATGGGGCAGCCCATCGTTTCTTCGGTGATGCCGAGATGCGCCAGCACCGTGCGCTGGCCTTCGGAAGTAGCGCCGCCGTGGCTGCCCATGGCTGGAAAAATGAATGGTTCGGCGCCATGCGCCAGCAATGTTGCAACGGTCTCGCGGCAGATCGAGTCGTAAGCGTTGATACCGCGGCTCCCAGCGCCGATTGCGACGTTGGCGCCGGGCTCGATGCCTGTCAGTTCGATGCCTTTTTGCGTCTCGGCGCGAACTGCGGCCGGCACGTCGTCGAGCATTGGCGCGTCAAACACTTGACGTACCGGGATCATTTTTGGAAAATTCATGGTTTGGTTTCGTTCGAGGTGGAAAAGGCTGCGTAGAAATTCCGATTCCAATCAAGTAACCTACATTATACTCATTTTTGAGCCGTTTTTATGTCATTTGACTACAAAAAAGCATAAAGGATGAAAATCGCCGCCCTGATTTCTGGTGGTGTCGACAGCTCGGTAGCGCTGCACCTGGCAAGGCAGCAGCATCCCGGGGCGGAGTTGTCTGCCTTTTACCTGAAGATCTGGCTGGAGGACGAGTTGGCGTTTCTCGGGGAGTGCCCGTGGGAAGAGGACCTCGGCTACGCCCGTGCGGTCTGCGAATCTCTTGACGTGCCGCTGTCTGTTGTGTCGCTGCAGAGCGTCTATTATGAACGCGTCGTCGAGCATACATTGGTGGAATTACGCGCCGGCTGCACACCGAGTCCGGATATCCTGTGCAACCAACGGATCAAGTTCGGCGCCTTTTACGACTTCGCCGACCAGCCGTTCGACCTCGTTGTCACCGGGCACTACGCCCGCGTCGAGCAACGGGGCGGGATATTTTATCTGTTGCGTTCACCGGACGCTGTGAAGGATCAGACCTATTTCCTCTGTAACCTCAGCCAGGAACAACTGGCGCGCGCCTGCTTCCCGATCGGTGGACTGCAGAAGCAGCGGGTGCGTGAGTTGGCGCATGAGCTCGACCTGCCGAACCGTGACCGCAAGGACAGCCAGGGGATCTGTTTCCTGGGCAAGATCAATTACAACGACTTCGTCAAGTTCCATCTCGGCGAAGAGCAGGGCGAGATCATCCGGCGCGACACCGGAGAGGTGCTGGGCGTGCACGAGGGCTTCTGGTTTCACACCATCGGTCAGCGCCGGGGACTGGGACTGAGCGGTGGACCGTGGTATGTGGTGGGCAAGGACACGGCGCGCAACATCGTTTACATCGGCCATCAGTCGGAGTTGCAGAAAACGGAACGCGATACGTTCGAGGTAGCGGCAGTGAACTGGATTTCCGGGCTGCCGGAAAAAGAGGACCTGCACCTGAAGATCCGCCACGGCCCCGAGCTGCAGCCCTGCCGTCTCATCGCGCTGGCGGCTGACCGCTGGCGCGTCGACATGTCCAGGCCCGACACCGGCGTTGCGCCCGGCCAGTACGCGATTTTCTACGACGACGATATCTGCCTCGGTGGCGGGGTAATCCAGTAACATGCAGGAGGTGAGGGGATGCCGACCGGACAGGACTGCCCGTGGACGATGCTGCCGGACTGGTCGCGGATCGGCGGTCTGATGATCGTCTTCTTGGTCTGCGTGCTGCTGTATGCGGCGTGGACGCTATACCTGGTTGTGGTCGTGGCGATCGACGCCAAGAGCCGTGGTACGGATTGGCTGCCGTGGGGCGGCTGCGTTCTACTGTTCGGCGTGGCAGGTTGGCTGATCTATTGCCTGACCCGGCCGCGGGGGCGCCTCGTGGCGTGCCGCCATTGTGCCAGGCGGCGTCTGGAACTGAGCAGCCGATGTCCGCACTGCGGTAACGACTGAGCGAGCGGTCAGGCGGGCGGCCCCGTGTCGGTTGTTGCATCGTCGTCGTCGTTATCTTCGGACGATTCGGACTTTTCAATTTTGCGGTAGAGATCGCGGTAGCGGACGTAAAGCGCGTATGCCAGGACACAGGATACGGCGTAGAGCATAGCGCCGAGCATGACCATGAAAGTCTGGTCCTTCTGGACGCCGGTGCCGATCAGGCAGAAGATGAAGTTGTGTGGGAACTGCGCGACGATCGTCGCACCGATGAACGGTACCGCCCGCATCGAACTGACGCCCGCCAGCAGGTTGACGATGATGTTGCTGCTTATCGGGAACCAGCGAATGATCAGTGTCGAGGTAAAGGGATTGTCGGCGATCAGATCGTCGATGCGCCGCCAGCGGTCGGAGAGTTTGCGGGCGACGAGGGCGCGGCCAAGGTAGCGGGCGTAGAAGAAAGGCACGGCGGAGCCGACCGTCGACGCTACCATTGTCAGCACGAGGCCGTAGGTAAGACCGTACAAATAGCCGGCCGCCATGGCGATGATTTGCTTCGGAAATCCCAGGCTCGTCAGCAGTGTCGCGATCAGAAAAAAGAGGATGGGGCCGTGCGTGGTTTCGGGGCCGAGGGCTTCCTTGAGAGCCTTGTAATCGCGAATGTAATCATCCAGGCCGAGACGTTCGAAGACAATCCAGACGACTGCCAGGGCAACTGCGATCACCACACCGTTGACGATGAGGCGGCGCGGTCCGGGATCCTTTGGAGTGTCGATTGCCATAGTGTCCGGGTGGGCAGGGAGCGGCGCCGTTCAGAAACGTAAGCGTGAGTGGCAGAATTTATGCCGCTCAGTGTCAACGGCAACAACCTGAACTTCGGTGTAGAATGTAGGTCTAACGTGCCGTGGATCAAGCGATAACGATCGATACGGGTAGCCGGGGCAGCGTTGCAACGTTGCAATGTTGCAACGCGGTGGTAATTTGCCTTCAGTTTCGCTCCAGTACATGCAAACTGCGGCACAGACTTGTTCAACGCACGGTGTTAGCCTCATCATAGGACCGACAGCCGCGCCGGCTGTTTCCGAGCACGGGAAAAGTCATGGGACTGGCAAAATCTTTCGTACGTCTGGCCAAAAAGCTGCCGATCGACCTGGCCCAGGCGGAACTGAACGAGACGACCAAGGGCAAACTGATTGCTCTTGACCTGGTACCGCGCTTGGCGGAAGCCAAGCGCGGCTCACAAACGGCGCTTGATGTCGGCTGCCGTGCCGGCAACCAGACGCGCTGGCTCGAAAACATCGGCTATACGGTCACCTCGATCGATGTCGAGAAAACCTTCGACAAATGCATCATCGTCGATGCCGACAAACGTCTGCCGTTCGATGACAACAGTTTCGATTTGGTCTGGTGTAGCGAAGTGATGGAGCATCTGCGCGATCCGGAATTCAGCGCCAATGAGATCCGCCGCATACTCAAGGACGGTGGCATGATGATCCTGACGACGCCTAACACCTACTTCTGGCTGATGCGCCCGCTGCACCTGATCGGCCTGATGCCGGAGAAACTGCAGAACGACGACCACAAGCAGTTTTTTTCCATGCGCGACATCCGCCGTCTGTTCCCGAACGCTGAGATATTCGGTTATTTCCCTTACATGCTGATCAAGCTCAAGATCCGGTGTTGCCTGGGACCGCTGACACCGACGTTCGTCATCTGTGAGCGCCGGCCCGAGGCCGGGGCGGTTGCCTGAAAATCTTCATCCTGCCTGAATCACCGACAGTAATCTAAACGGACGGACGCCACATGCCGAACTGCCGCAAATCAAAGGTAGGGACGCAGCGAATTACGAACTTCCGGTGTGCCGTGATCATCTGCCTGGTGTCACTGCCGGTCAGCGGTCTGGCGCAGATCTCGCTCGAAACGATTCCGAGCTGGCGGCCGGCGCGTAATCAGTTACTGATCACTGTCCGGAATAGTGGCCCAAGCATCGCTTACCAGGTGCGGCTCGAAATCTCGGTTGCCGGCCGGACCTGGGAGGGCATAGCCCAGGACATGGTGGTGTCGAAGAGGTACTATCGCGAGATGTTCAACATCGAGCTGGATGAAAAGGCGCGACGCACCCCGGTCATCATCACGGTTCGCTATAGCGACGAGGAAGGGTACATGTGCTCGGCTGTCAACGTTGCGCCGCTGGGCCTCCACTCGGCCGAGGTGCCGGATATCCGCGCCAAGGTCGACAGCGTCAAGATCAATGACAAGGCGACCATCGAAGCGGTGTTCTACAACGGCACAGCGGCCGAGATCGCCGGCACTCTGCGATTCGTCGGGAGCGACGAGCTGGCGGCCGGGATCGGGACCGTGCCGATCTCTCTGGCTGCCGGTGCCAAGGAACGCGTCATGGTGCCGATCTCCAACCTGGCAGGGCGGCCCGGAAGCCACTATCGCAACTTTCTGCTGATCGAAACAGAAGATGTCTCGGGAATGACCGATTTCGTGACTGTTCCCGTGATGGTTTCGATCGCCGGTAAAGGCGGTAGCCTGTCGACCATGAAAATCGTCACCGGGAGTTGCCTGCTGCTGTTGACGCTGCTGCTCTCGTGTGTGACT
Organism: uncultured Lentisphaeria bacterium; assembly: GCA_913042885.1. The sequence goes on from CAJWLW010000060.1 coordinate 16,562, forward strand.
CGAAATCTGTACAAAGGATAGATCAGACGATGGAATACCAGATATCGATCGTTGTCCCGTTCTACAATGAGGAAGACTCAATCGGGGAGCTCTGCCGTCGGCTGCGTGAGGTGTTGGATAAGGTCGGCCGCAGGTATGAGGTTCTATGTGTCGACGACGGCAGTGACGACCGGACGCTCGAGCGGTTGATCGCCGAGCACCGGGCGCATCCGCAGTTCAAGGTCATCAAGTTGCGTGGCAACTTCGGCCAGACCGCCGGGCTGGCAGTGGGCTTTCATCATGCCGGCGGTGAAATCATCCTGGCGATGGACGGTGATTTGCAACATTGTCCGGAAGAGATACCAATGTTCCTGGAGAAGATCGACGAGGGTTACGACATTGTCAGTGGTTGGCGCCATCAGCGTCGCGACGGTTTCGTCCTTCGGCAGATCCCTTCGCGCATCGCCAATCGTATGCTGGCGCGTGCGTCGGGTGTCGACATCAATGATTTCGGCACAACCTTCAAGGCCTATCGCCGTGATGTAATCAAGGCCTTACCGCTGTATGGCGACTTCCATCGCTTCATCCCGGGACTCGCTGCCGAGCTGCGGCCGCGCATCACCGAGGTCAAGATCACCGACATGCCGCGCGCCGCCGGAGAATCGAAATACGGCATCAGCCGGACATTCACCGTCTTCTTCGATATCTTCCGGCTGCGGTTCCTGCTGCACTACATCAACAAGCCACTGCAGACATTCGGTAGCGTCGGCGGTGTCATCGGTGTCATCGGAGCACTGGTGCTGCTTTATCTGGCAAAGGTGAAACTGATCGACAATGGCGCCATCATGATCGATCACGGTCCGATGTTCCTGGCGGCGATTCTAGCGATCATGCTGGGCGCACAGTTGATTTCCCTTGGATTACTTGGCGAAATGATCCACCGCCTCAGCCGTGAACAACATCCGCGCTACGTCCACTATGTTGGGCAAAAATATGGATTTGAGGAGGATGTATGAAGCGCGTGATCATCAACGCCGATGACTTTGGCTGGTCTGCGGCGGTGAATCACGGCATCGTCGAGGCGCATCGCAGGGGCATACTTACGAGCACGACGCTGTTGACGAATTTTCCAGGGTTTGAGCACGCCGCCGCTGTAGCTCGGGAAACGCCGTCGCTGGGCGTCGGACTGCACCTCAACATCGTGCATGGCGCGCCACTGTCGCCGCCCGATCAGGTTGCCAGCCTGGTCGATGGCAGCGGAAATTTTGCCGGAATGTCGACACTTCTGCGTCGTGCCACGCTCGGCCGGTTACGACGGCCCGATCTCGATCTGGAACTTTCGGCGCAACTCGAGCGCTACCGCCAGCGAATAGGCGAACCGACGCATTTGGACAGCCACAAACACGTGCACATCTTCCGGCCGATCCGCGATGCCGTCATCGCCGTAGCCCGACAGCTCGCAAAGCCGCGCCTGCGTACACCCTACGAGACGGCACCACTGGGATGTTCGACACGTGACTGGAAGTGCCGCGCCTTCCGGATCCTGGCACGCCCGACCAAGGCCGCAGTACAGCAGGCGGGATGCCTCACCCCCGATCATTTCGTCGGCCTCGCGGATACCGGCGGCATGACGCCGCAGGTCTATCACCGGGCCTTTGACAGGATGCCCGACGGCATCACCGAAATCATGTGTCACCCCGGTCCGGCCAACTCCAATGACGGCGTCACCGGCACCTATTACATCACCCCCTTCTTCCGCGAGCTCGAACTCAATGCGCTGTTCGATTTGTCGCTGATCGATCGACTTGCTGGCAGCGGTTACGAGAAAATTCACTACGGCCAGCTCAACTGACGGTATGGAAATACTCAAAGTCACAGGGGAACACGCAGCGGCCTGGGATGAATTCGTCCTGGCCGCGCCGGACGCAACGTTTTATCACCAGTACAAATGGAAAACCGCGCTCGAGCAGGCGTACAAGGTGCGCCCGCACTACCGCATCGCCATGCAGGGACAACAGGTTCGCGGGGTCCTGCCGTTGGCCGAAGTGAGGAGCTTACGCGGCTCGCGCTCCCTGGTATCGACACCATTCGCCAATTACGGCGGCGTCCTGGCGGACGACGACGAGGTAGCGGCGGCGTTGTTGGCCCACGGTCATTCGCTCATCGACACGCTGCAGGCCCGACGCCTTGAGTTCAAGTCTCTATGCCAGGCCGAACACGCCGAGCTCGCCGAGTTGCTGGAATATTTTTCGCTGGTCCTGAACCTCGACGCCGACTCGGAGGTGGTTTGGAAGGGCGAGCTCAACGCCAAAGTCCGCAATCAGGTGCGCAAGGCAGAGAAGAATGGCGTCACGGTCGAGGCCGGCATCGGGCACTTTCAGAGTTTCATCGACATGCTGCGCCTCAACCTGCGTGATCACGGCACGCCGACCCATTCCGCCAAGTGGTTTTCGGTGCTGCGCGAGCTGTTCGCCGATCAGATGGAGGTGTCGATGGCGCTGATCGACGGCCAACCGGTGGCCGGTGTCTGGATGTTTTTCTTTCGCGATACCGCGATTGCGCACTCGGGTGCGTCGCGCCGCGAGCATCTGCATCTGTGCCCCAACAATCTGGCGTACTGGAACGCGATCAAGCTGGCCTGCGAGCGCGGCTGCCGTTATTTCGACTTTGCCCGCAGCCGCCGGACCGCGGGTACTTTCCATTTCAAGAAACAGTGGGGTGCCACGCCGCGGCAGATATATTACCAATACTTTCTGCGTCCCGGTGAAGAGGTGCCGGATATGAACCCCGACGACCCGAAGTACAAACTGGCAGTCACCATGTGGCGCCGGCTACCGCTTGCCGTCGCCAACCGACTGGGTCCGATCCTGCGATCCCGTATCTCAACATGATCCCCCCATCCACAAACAACGGACCGGAAACACCGGGAGATGAGTCACCGCACCAGGCTGCCCCGGCCCCGGAAGCGGCAGATGAGGAATCGGCGGCGCCGTCGGCCGGCACCGAGGCGGATGAGATCGGCGGTGCCGCCAATCTTGCCGGCCAGGACCCTGTTGATGACACCTCGCCGCCACCGCTGATGCCACTGGGGGTCGAGCGGTGGCTGGCCCGCGCGATGCTGCTGGCTGCCGTGCTCTTTGCGTACGCGATTTCATCGCCCCTGCTCGATCCCGGCTACAGCGCTGCCGGTGATGATATCATTCACATGGCCTACGACCACGAAGTAGCAGCCATCATCGAAGCCGAAGGCCGGTTGTACGGCTGGTCGTATCTCTACGGTCTTGGCGCGCCGATCTTTCTGTTCCGGCCGCCGCTGCAGTACTTTTCTGTCGGACTGATTCATAGCTGCGTCGGTGGTCTGCTGACGATCGCCGAAATTCACAAGCTCTTCTATGTCATCTTTTTCAGTTTGTTCCCGTTCAGCATGTATTACCTGCTGTCGAAATTCAGTTTCCGACCGCTGGCCTGCGGCATCGCGGCGCTTTTTGCGATCACGCCGATCAGTATGTGGGGGCATACGATCGACG
>CAJWLW010000061.1 GCA_913042885.1 uncultured Lentisphaeria bacterium
GAAGCTCACCCCGCCGGAACCTGGCACGGACGCCGCCGATGACACGCCGGATGGCGCCGAAGAGACACCGGAACCGGCAGAAGAGGTCGAGACCACTCCCGAGGTGCCGGCCGAGTAACGGCCGCTGCGGTTCGTGCTGGGTTTGTAACGTTCGCGCGACCCCGTTATACTAAATGGCGGTGAGATACCCGCAGATTGATTGTCCCAGCCGGTTATGATGGAGAAGAAACAACGAATGGATAAGAGCAACACGGTCATTGAAAGCCTCGGTGTTTACTTGCCTCCGAAGAGAGTCACGAGCAAGGAAATTCTGCGTTCCTGTCGCAATACCGTTCTTTTCCCGCTGGAACGCCTCACCGGTATCCGCATTCGCCACATGGCCGGCGACACCGAGTTTTCCATTGACCTGGCCCGCCAGGCTATCGAAAAGTGTCTGGCCAAGTCGCAGTACAACGCTGAAGACATCGACCTGCTGATCTGCTGTAACATCTCACGGGTCGACGGACCGAACTTTCACCTGTCCTTCGAGCCGAGCACCTCGGTGCGGTTGAAGCGACAGATGGGTTTCGACAATGCCCTGGTCTTCGACATCTCCAACGCCTGCGCCGGCATGTTCACCGCCGTCAACGTCGTCGATGGCTTTCTCAAATCAGGCTTGGCGCACCGCGCCATGATCGTCAGCGGCGAGTACATCACGCACCTGACGAAAACCGCACAGCAGGAGATCGATACCAAGGCAGATGCCCGCTTCCCCTGTCTTACCCTCGGCGACTCGGGTGTCGCCGTCATCCTCGAGCAGAGCGAGAACGACCAGACCGGCTTCCACAACATCGACATGTTCACGCTCGGTGATTACAGCGACTACTGCATTGCCGGCCCGACCTCCAGTGAGTACGGCGGCGCTATCATGATCACCGAATCAATCAAACTTCACGCCGTCGCCATCAAGGAGTCGGTTCTGCATATGGTCAGCGTGCTCAAAGGCTCGCGCTGGAAGTGGCAGGACATCCGCCACCTGATCATGCACCAGACGGCGCGTACCGCGATCGCCGAGACCTGCAAGCAGATCAACGATTTCTTCAAGAAGGAAGTGCTGTGCCGCAGCAAGATGGTGAACAACCTCGAAGAACGCGGCAACACATCCACGACAACACACTTTGTTGCGCTGTGGGATCAGATCCAGAGCAAGAAGATCAACACTGGCGACAAAGTACTGTTCGCCGTGCAGGCTTCTGGCATCACGATCGGGACTGCCGCCTATACCCTCGATAATTTGCCCGACCGCATGCGCGGGGATATCGGCAAACCGGAAGCGACCGGTGCTCCGGCCATTGTCGGTAAGGCCATTGCCGCCCGTGAAGCTGAGGGGTCGCGTATCCGCATCGAGAGCATCGGCTCGATTCCCGAGGGTATCGAAACCACGCGGGACGCTGTCGAGATGGTGCGCATTGCCGGCGAGGACTGCCTCGGCAAGTCCGTGTACTCCCGCGAACAGATCGATCTGCTCATCCACGCCGGGGTCCATCGCAACGACTTCGTCGTCGAACCCGCCATTGCCGCCATGATCGCCGGCCGCCTGGGCATCAATGGCACCAAAGGCGAGGACAGCCGACACACCTTTGCATTTGATGTTTTCAATGGTGCCATCGGTTCGCTCAATGCCTGCCATACCGCTGTGTCGATGATCAAGGCCGGCAAGTTCCATACCGCCATGGTTGTCGCCTCGGAGATCGAAAACAATGCCGATACAATGCCCGACCGCCTGCTCGGAATCTGCGAAACCGGCTCGGCCATGATCATCGACGAGGATGTCGAAGGGGACACCGGCTTTGGTGCCTTCCATTTCGATTACCACACCCATTACATCGATGCCTACTCGTCGCACGTCGGGCAGAATTCCGGCAGTAACTATCTGAGTTTCGACAAGGACCCGGAGATCGAGAACTACTACCTGCAGGCCATCCCTCGGGTCGTTGCCGAGCTGCTCAAGCGCGAGAACCTTAATTTTTCCCAGATCAAAGCCATCTTCCCGCCGCAGATCTCCAAAAACTTCATTGGCTGCCTGAGCCGACAGCTCAATGTCATCCACGACAAGTTCGTCGATATCGTTACGGACGGTAAGGATTTGTTTACATCGTCGATGGCTTGCGCCTTCGGCGCCGCGCGTGATAGCGCCCGTGTCAAGACCGGCGATGTCGGTCTGGTCATCAGCGTCGGTACCGGCATTCAGGTCGGTTGCGCCACCTATTATTTCTGACCGTGAACGATTCGTCGCAACGCGTCGTCGCTGTCATCCCCGCTCGCTACGCCAGCACCCGATTTCCCGGTAAACCGCTTGTTCCGATTCTGCGGAAACCGATGATTGAGTGGGTCTACGAGCGCACCGCCGCTACCGCTGTCGATGAGGTTCTGGTCGCTACCGACGATGAACGCATCGCCGATTGCGTCGAACGGTTCGGCGGCCGCTGCGTCATGACCAGCCCCGATCACCCGACCGGTACCGACCGCATTGCCGAGGTCGCCCGCAACCTCGACACGCATTGGATCCTCAATGTCCAGGGCGACGAGCCACTGATTCCCGCCGCCGTCCTTGACCAACTCATCGCACGCATGCGCGGTCAGGACCAGTCGGAGATGGGTACCGTCGCTGTGCCGATACAGTACGACGACCCGGAATTCACGGATCCGAATATCGTCAAAGTCGTCGTGGATGCCGCCGGCAATGCCATGTACTTCAGCCGCAGCAGTATTCCCTGCGATCGTGACGGCGGCGCCGACGTGCAGCCGCTGGCGCACTGGGGTATCTACATGTACACCTCCGATTTGCTGCAGCGCTTTGTCAAATGGCCGCAGGGACAACTGGAGCGCTGCGAGAGACTCGAACAGTTGCGTGCCATGGAAAACGGTGTACGTATCCAGGTGCTGGTCGGCAGCGGCCGCTGCCTCGGTGTCGATACCCCCGAAGACGTCGCCCGTGCCGAGGCGCTGCTGCAGACCGAGGAGAATTGAAATGACTCGAACGGTCAGAATCATCCTGCATCGCAATTCTGCCGGGGTCGTGCAGTTTTCGTCGGCATCAACGAACGCGGCGGTTTGTGCCGATGCGCCGTGGACCGTGCGCAATATCTGCCGAGACGGTTTCCAGGGGACATGCCTGTCCGGCTACACGCGCCGGATTTTTTCCGCCCGTAAGGCCGCTGTGTTCTACGACAACGACGCCGATGGTACCGGTTTGATGCAGAACTTCCGGCGGCAGACGACGGAACCGGATCTGGAGGTAGTCGAGCCGATCGCTTTTCATCGGAAGCGCACGCGCGACCTTAAACCAATCTTTGCGCTGATCGCAGATGATGACGCCGATGCCACCTTCGTCGCCCGTCGGCAAGGCGGTTGCTATAGCAAGTCCTCCATGTGGTTGTCGCCCGCGACGGTCGATTCGCCGCGGCAGATCAGCAATTAACCAATTGAAGTAACCAAGGGAACTGTCTGCCGGGAAATGACGTCGAATAGTGACTCGCATGACGATCACACAGTTCCCAGAAGCCCGATTTATGACATCCAAATCACATCTGATTCTGCTGGCACTCGCTGCCTGGCTCTGCAGCTGCAACCTGTGGGCCGGCGCTACCGACGCATTTCCCGGCGGTAAGTACTCGGTCACCGACTTCAGGGTGCGCGATTACAAGATCGACGGTACCCTTGCCTGGTTGATCAACGGCGATCAGGCCGATGCCAGCGGCCGCTGGGTCATCGTGCAAGGTCTCAATGCCGAGTTGCATACGACCGACGGCCTTTTCCTCGTGATCTCCCCGCTCTGTCGATTCGACCGCCTGAGACAGACCGGAACCAGCGATGAAAATGTCCAGGTTCGCGGCCGCACAATGACGATCGACGGCACCGGCTTCGATCTCAACCTCGACAAGCAGCGTCTCTCCATTCGAAGTAATGTGGTTTGCCGATTCTATACCGCCGAATCCAATCTTCTGAACCGGCAAAAATGAAACCAACACCTTGTGCCTGTACATTTACCCCTCCCGGTCCGTCGAAACCCGGAATAAAATGAAATACCCCGGCCATCTCTGCCTTTTCCTGGCGCTGGCAACAGTTGTTTGCCAGTCCCAGGTCGCCGATGAAAAATTCGGTCCGCCGCCGATTGAAGTCCGATCGGAAACCATGGACTTCGATCTGCAGGCGCAGCGCTGCGATTATGCTGGCAATGTCGAGGTGACCGACGAGAAATTCACGCTGCGCGCCGATCGCGTCAGTGCCTTTCTCGACGATGACTCGCAAATCACCAACATCGAGGCGGAAGGCAATGTCGTCATCCTGCAGGACAACGACAAGGAAGTAACCGGCGGCCGCGCCATTTACAATGCCATCGAGAATATCGCGACCCTCTACGATGATCCAAAGCTGACTTTCGGCGAAAATTCCGCCGACGGCGCTACGCGGATCGTCTTCGATCGCAACAATAACCTGTTCAAAGCCATTGGCCGCACCACCTGGACTGTCTATCATAGGGAAACCAGAGGCGAAGGCACCGCCGATCCCGTGGCTCCGGTCACGACGACAATTGTTGCCGACGACACCGACTTCGACATGGCGGAGAAAATCTGCACCTTCATCGGTGATGTCCAGGTCAAGGACACACGCTTCGAACTCACCAACGAAACAACCGTGGCCCACATGGACGACGGATTCCAGGTCAAGCGCATCGTTTGTACCGGCAACGTCGTCATCAGCCTCGCCGAAAAGAAGGCCACCAGCGGTCGTGCAATCTACGACGTCGTAGACGACGAAGTCACCTTGACCGAGGAACCAGAAGTCTTTTTCGGCAAGAACCACGGCACCGGCGGCACGCTCGTTGTCTATCATCCGAAGACCGGCAAGTTCCACTCCAGAGACATGACCTGGAGCATCTACCGGTCGGCCGGCGACGATCGGTTTCTGGATCCGTAAACGGGGAGTGTGTGGTGTCTGAATTCCTTTTGGAAACGACCGGCTTGGTCAAGAGCTACCGCGGCAAGACGGTCGTCAGCGACGTCGATGTCAACGTACGCCCGGGTGAGATCGTTGGTTTGCTTGGCCCCAACGGTGCCGGCAAGACCACCTGTTTCTACATGATCATGGGCCTGGTGCCGGCCGACAGCGGCGCCGTCTATTTCGAGGGCGACGATATCTCCAGCCTGCCGATGTACGGCCGCGCCCGGCGCGGTATGGGCTATCTGGCGCAGGATCCATCGATTTTCCGCAAACTGACGGTCGAGGACAACATCATGATGATCCTCGAAACGCTCGACATCAGCCGCGAGGAGCGTCAGCATCGGCTCCAGGAGCTCCTGGAACGGCTCGATCTGCACGCTTTGGCCAAGCAGAAGGCGATCACCCTGAGCGGCGGCGAACGCCGCCGCCTCGAGATCACCAGGTCACTGGTCACCGAGCCCAGTTTCATGATGCTCGATGAACCGTTCAACGCCATCGATCCCATCGCCGTACATGACGTCAAGCAGATGGTTTCCCACCTCAAGGAAATGGGGCTGGGCATTCTGATCACTGACCACAGTGTGCGCGACACGTTGTCAATCGTTGATCGCGCCTATATCATGTGCAATGGTGAAATTATTTGCGAGGGGGACAGCGAATTTCTGACCCACGACGAACAAGCGAAACGGGTTTATCTGGGCCCGGAATTTTCCTCCTGACCGTTTTGTTTGCACTTGCCAATATCGCTTTTTACCTATATAATGCCTAAGAGGCACAGGCACTCAATACTAGGAGATATGTCATGGAGAAGATCATCGCGGGCCGTCACATGAGCATCCAGGAACGTACCAAGGACTACATCAACGAGCAACTCTCCCGCATTGAGACAGACTACGAGAAACTGACATCCGCCCGCGTCGTCATCGACAAGGGGAAAGCTGAGTTTGAAGTCGAAATCATCCTCCACGGCAAGAAAATCAAGTATACAGCGAAGGCTTCCGACAGAGTCGTACATACTGCCTTGAACGCTGCTATCGACAAAATCGATCGCCAGCTGCGCAAGCACTTCGACAAGACGCAGGACCATCATCACACCTCGACTTCCGAGATCGAAATCGCGGCTCGCGAGGGGGTTGTGACAGATGAGGAGATAGAGGAAGAAGCTCTGGGCCTTTTCGAATAATCGACGTCATGCCGAAGCAACTGCTGGCCGCAACGTCGAACCGCCACAAGCTCGTCGAATTGCGAGCCATCCTCAAGCCGTGCAGCATCGAGTGCCTGGGCCCCGATGACGTCGGCGGCATCCCCGATGTCGAAGAAACCGGCACGACCTTCGAGGCCAACGCCATCCGCAAGGCAACGGCTGTTGCAACCGCTACCGGGTATACCGTTTTTGCCGATGACTCCGGGCTCGAAGTCTTTGCACTCGGTGGTGAGCCGGGTGTCTATTCGGCCCGCTACGCCGGTGCCGACGCCAGCGACGCCGAACGCTGCCAGCTGCTGCTCGAACGGCTGGCGATACACACCGATCGCAGCGCCCGCTTCGTCTGTGTCGTCGCTGTCGCGTCGCCCGATGGCCTCATCGGCACCGCCGATGGCGAAGTGCGTGGCACCATTGCGGACGCGCCGCGCGGCACCAGCGGTTTCGGCTACGATCCCGTCTTTGTCCCCGACGGCTTCGACGGCACCTTCGCCGAGCTGTCCGCCAGCGAGAAAGACCGCATCAGTCACCGTGGCAACGCCCTCAAAATCGCCGTCGCTGCCGGCCTTTTCGATATTCAGTAGGACGGATCTTTCTCGTCGTTCTGCGTTGGCCTGCTATCCTTTCAGCATCGCCTTCACATCCGCGGCGGGATCCTCCAAATCAGCATCTTTGCCGCTCAGATCGATCCGCTTCTGAATCAGCTGCTTGATCATGGCAAACTCGCGGACGTCGCCGTTGATCGCGAAGCAGCCCCGCAGCAGACCACCTTCCATGTATAACACACAGAACCCGTCGCTTGACATCTCGCCGCGCACCAGAATCCGGTCGAATGCCGGTTCTCCGGCAAATTTCAGAGCCAGATCGAAAACATCCGACCAGACAAACGCCAGGAAATCATAGGGCGTCGGTTCACCCGTGAGGTTGCCGGCGATCAGACGACCACAGTAGCTGGCGTGCGACCAGTGCTCGACCCGCCGTCGGGTGCCGGCATAGGGATCGGGATAATTGATGACGTCGCCTGCGGCATACACGTCCGAGTGCGAGGTCTGCATGAATTCATCGACGACAATGCCGTTGTCCGTTGCCAGCCCGGCCTCGGCTGCCAGTTCGATGTTCGGGCGAATACCGATGCCGATGCAGACAAAATCGCAGGGAATCGTGCGGCCGTCTTCGGTCGTCACGCCGGTCACCTGGTCGCTGCCGTCGATCGATGTTACCCGGGTGCCGCAGAGAAATGTCACGCCGCGTGCGCTGCAATAGTTCTGAAAAAAGTCTGCCAATCGGCTGTCGAGGAAGCGCGACCAGATATGCGCCTGCTCCTCGATCACAGTGACTGCCACGCCAAGCTGGCTCAACGTGGCTGCCACTTCCATGCCGATGAAGCCGCCGCCGATGACGACTGCGCTGCCGTCGGCCGCTGCCGCGGCGCCGATCGCTTCCGAGTCATCGAGCGTGCGCAGGTAATGCACACCGGCCAGCTCCGCACCAGGCACAGGCAATGCGATCGGTCTGCCGCCTGTGGCCAGGATCGCTTTGTTGAACGGCACGGTTGCGGTGTCCGCAAGTTCAACGACATGCTTGTCCAGGTCGAGTCGGGTCGCGGCGTTGCCCAGTCGCAGCTCGATGTTCTGCTTGGCGTACACGCCGGGTTTCTCGAGAAAAATCTCTTCACGCGTTTTCTTTCCCTGCATGAACTCCTTCGACAGCGGCGGCCGGTCATAGGGCTCGTGGGGTTCGTCGCAAATCACGGTGATCGTGGCTTCGTCGTCTTTGCGTCGCAGTTGTTTGGCGGTCTCGCGGCCAGCCAGGCCACCGCCGATTATAACGTATTGGGTAGACATGATTCAGTGCTTTGGTTACGGGTTGGAATCGTCGATGGCACGGGCCCGCTGCGGGCCCGCTCGCCATAGTAACACGCTGATCGCCACAGCGACGATGACGATCCCCCAGACCATGCTCAGCCCGGAGGCCAGGTCATCGGGCGCCCGCCCAGGAGATGCAGATGGATGTGAAACACTGTCTGGCCAGCATCGGCATTGCAGTTCACCACCAGGCGATATCCCGGATCAGTCAGGTCGTTGTCCGCCGCGATCTGCTTTGCTGTCAGAAAAAGACGCCCCACCGTCGCGGCATTGGCGTCCGACAAGTCATTGACGGTGGCAATATGCGCTTTCGGAATAATCAACACATGCAGCGGCGCCTGCGGATTGATATCTTTGAACGCCAGAATATCATCGTCCTCGTAGACTGTGTCCGGGTTGATTTCGCCAGACACCATTTTGCAGAACAGACAGTCAGCCATAATGCGCTCCTGGAGTCAGTTGTTGCAGCGGGAGTGTGGCGCGCCGCAGCCCTACCGGGTGACAGGTGGAAAGCCCGCGGCAGTGAGGGCCTGTGTCAGGGTTTTGACCTTGTCCGGCTCGATATGGAAGGCGGTGGGCGAGACGCGGTGGGTGAAACAGTCGTTTATCGTTGCGATCATCGCCAACTCGTTCGCCAGCTCGAAAGTTGACGTCGTCAGCATGTGGTTGCCGGTTATGTCCGTAATCATGACGCGCCAGACCTGCTGCGATTTGGTTGGCGGTGTGGCGATCGTGGTGAGTGTTTTAAGCATGGTATTTCTACATCGTGGAACGTTGGTGTTCAATTCAATTGACCATATACTATCTTCGTCCTCGAACCAGGTAAAGCCGGCCGCCGAAAAGTCTCCTTCTCTCGCAGTTCCAGCCTGTTCGTCGATTGACCTCACGCGTGGTTGCGATAAATTGCACCAACATACCCAGATCGCAACTAAAGACACACGTCCATATCTACCGTTGATTAACAGATGCCGGACAGCCCTTCATCCGCTCTCGACCTGAACCAGATACCACGCAATCAGTGGCTGGCCATTTACCGCACCATGTGCCGAGCCCGTCTTACTGAGCAGCGCATGATCCGGCTCTATCACCAGGCCAAAATATTCGGCGGTGTCTACACTGGATTCGGCCATGAGGCAATCGGCGCGGGAACTGCCCATGCCGGCGGCGACAACGATCTTTTCACGCCCTGTATCCGTGATCTCACGGTACATCTGGCCCGAGGCTTGTCGGTACTCGACGTGTTCCGACAGTTCCTCGCACGCGTCACAGGTCCGACGCGAGGACGCGATGGCAACGTCCACTATGGCAGGCTCGACCAGGGGGTCTATGCGATGATTTCACATCTCGGCGCCATGATCGCGGTCGCCGTCGGCGGCGTCATGGTTCGACGACGCCAGGGCCTCGACGCCGTCGCCATGGCCTATGTCGGGGACGGTGCCACCAGCACCGGGGATTTTCATGAAGCTGTTAACTATGCAAGTGTCTTTGACGTTCCTTTGCTGGTCGTCATCGAAAACAATCAGTTCGCCTATTCGACGCCCAACTCGCGGCAGTACCGCTGCAAAGACCTGATCGATCGCGCCCCGGGTTACGGCATCGAGGGTGTCAAAGTAGACGGCAACGACGCTGTTGCCGTCTACTTGAAGGTGCTGGAGATCGTCAAAGAAATGAGACAAACGCCCCGCCCAGTTCTGCTGGAATGCGATACCTTGCGCATCCGCGGCCACGGTGAGCATGACGATGCGGGTTACATTCCTGAAGCGCTCAAGGCGGAGTATGCCGCACGGGATCCGCTCGACAACATGCGTCGCAGCCTGACCGATGGGGAGATCGCGACGGACCAGGACCTCGAAACGATCGACAGTGAGTGCCAGAAAGAAATCGACGACGGTTACCAGCAGGCCCTGGCCGAACCGATGCCCGATCCTTCCACCCTCCTCGACGGAGTCTACGCCGAATGACTCAGAAATTGGCAGAAACTGGTGTCGTCGAACGCACCTACGTCGATTGCATCCGCCAGGCGATGCAGCGGCTCTTGCGCGACGACGACCGGGTCGTTGTATTCGGCGAAGACGTCGGTGCTTTCGGCGGTGCCTTCAAGGCCACGCTCGGATTGCAGGAAGAATTTGGTGAGGATCGCGTCTTCGACACCCCGATTGCGGAGTCCGCAATCATCGGATCCGCGATCGGCATGGCAACCCAGGGGCTGCGGCCGATCATCGAAATGCAATTCCTCGATTTCATGAATACCGCCCTGCACCAGCTGATCAACAACGCCTCGACGATTCATTTTCGTACGGGAAACGCCGTGCCGATGACTGTACGGGCACCGTGCGGGGGCGGCTTCGGGGGCGGCCCGTTTCATTCGGAAGAACTCGAAACGATCTTCTGCCATGTGCCGGGGCTCAAGGTCGTGTACCCCGCGTTCCCGTGCGATGCCCGTGGCCTTCTCGTCAGTGCCGTCGAAGATCCCAATCCTGTTGTCTACCTGGAGAACAAGTACCTCTATCGCCACGTCAAGGAATGCCTACCCGATGATTTCGAGCCTGTCCCAATCGGCGTTGCGCGCGTTTGCCGCCGTGGTTCGGACGCCACGATTATTACCTATGGTGCCATGGTCCATGAGGCTCTCGCTGCTGCCGATGTGCTTGCAGCCGAAGGACGCCAGGTTATGGTCGTCGACCTGCGTACCCTCAAACCCTATGATCATGATACCATTCTCGCGGCCGTCTCGGCGACCAATCGCGTGCTCGTCGTACACGAAGCATGGCGCTGCTGTGGTTTCGGTGCGGAGATCGCTGCCGGTATCGCTGAACGCGGCTTCCACCTGCTCGACGCGCCGATCATGCGGGTGGCCGCGCCGGACGTCCCCATACCGTTCGCGCCAACCCTGGAATCTGTGTACCGGCCGTCAGCCGGAACTATTGCCGAAGCACTCAGAGAACTGATCGAATACTGACATGCGAATCCGAAAACCCACGAAGAGGATGATATGAGCCGGATTGCAATCGTAATGCCGCAGATGGGCCAGAGCGTTGCCGAAGGCACGATCGTGCGTTGGGAGAAAAATCAGGGCGAATCCGTCCAACTCGACGAGGTCGTGCTCGAAGTGGAAACCGACAAGACAACAGTCGAAGTCGAGAGTCCGAGTGACGGTACTCTGGTGTCTTGCCTCAAGGAGGCCGGTGAGATCGCTGCTGCCGGCGAAGTTATTGCTTTTCTCGAAGTCGAAGATGGCGCCGAGGAGGCCGAAGGCGGCCGCCCCCATGCCGCTGCTGTCCACGATCAGGTCACGGTTACCGCTTACAATTTCAATGTCGATCCCAATGCCGATATGCTGCAAGGGCGCTCGTCCCTGTCGCCGTCGGTCTGCCGCCTGGTACTGGAACACGACATCACGCTGTCCGAACTCGAGGCCATCGCTGGCACCGGTTCCAGCGGCCGCGTCACCAAGCATGACTTGCTGAACTATCTCGCACACCGCCGCGAACCCAATGCCTCCGGACGCCAAAATCGACCGATCTACATCGCCGACAAAGACGAAAGCGCACCGATGTCGAGCGTCCGACGCACGATTGCCGATCATATGGTGCAGTCGATCCGTACCAGCGCCCACGTCACCATGGTGCACGAAGTCGATATGCACGAAGTCGTCGCGTTGCGGAAGCAGTACAAAGAGGCCTTCATCGATGAGTTCGGCTGCAAATTCTCCTACACCGCCGTCATGTGCTACGCGCTCTCACGAGTACTCACGAAATTCCCCGACTTCAACGCTGCGGTATCCGGCACCGATATCGTCTGGCACAAGCACATCAATATCGGATTCGCTGTCGCGGTCAAGAAACAGAGCCTGGTCGTACCTGTCATTCAGGATTGCGACCAGTTCGATTTTCCGCAGATCAGTGTGCGACTCGACACGCTTATGATTCAGGCGCGCCAGGGCAAACTGCGGCACGAGGACTTTGAGCATGGAACGTTCACCATCTCGAACTTCGGCGCCTTCGGCAGCCTCATCGGCACCCCAATCATCAACCAGCCGGAAGTCGCAATCCTCGGCATGGGAGCAATTTTCAAAGACCCCGTCGTGCGCAACAACGAGATTGTCATCCGCGACCGCATGTACCTCAGCCTGTCCTTCGATCACCGGGTCATCGACGGCGCGCTCGGAGGCCAGTTTCTCAAGGCCATTCAGGATACGACCGAATCCTTCGACGCCGCCGACCTCGGCCTCAGCGGTCTGCGGGTATCGACTTGAGCCGCGGCCATGTCATCGCCAGCAATGCCAGCAGCACGATCAGCCCCGCCAGGCTCAAAAATTTGCCATAAGCCCAGCCCGGCGGGTCGTAGAGGAACTCGACCCGATGTTCCCCGGGCGGCACGATGACACAGCGTACGATGCCGTAAGCTTTCAGAATTGGCACCACCTCGCCGTCGATGGTGCATACCCAGTCGGGATCCCAGCGGTCGGAGACCACCAGAATCTGGCGGTCCCTGCCACGAACCGTGACCGTGGCGGCTGATGGGGCGTCCTCGAGCACCTCCAACGTACCTTTCTCCACGGCCAGCTCCGCTTCGTTGCCTGGCAGCAGCACGACGTCGGCGAAATTGATACCCGCAAACCCGGCTTTCGGTGATTCTTCGAGTGCCGCAGTGCGCCGGACCAGTCGGAATCGGGGCACGACGTTTGTCACCTGCCAGGTCGTGCCCTGCATCTTCACCTGTTGTACACCCAGCAGCGCCATCGTGCTGTTGTCCGTGGCGTCATACGTGCGGCTCGGCTCGATTGCCGCGTATGCCGTCATGTTGTACTCACCTCGCAGCACACCATCGTTAAAACGCTTGATCACCCGATACCGGCGGTCGACGCCGGCGCGGTTGGCCACATCCGCGTTGATCGCCGCAATGTCCCGACGTGGCATGGCGTGCAGCATTTGGTAATAACCGTTGACCCCGACGTCGATCAGGCAGCAGGCAGCGAAAGCCGTTGTGCGCCAGGACCTGCCCAGACAGGACCACCAGCCAATCAACACGATCGCGACGCTGATCGCCGCCGATCGCCACAGCGCCCCCCCGGTATGCAGCTCGCCTAACCACGCCGGTCCGCAGGCCGGCGCCGCCAGCGCCATCAGATGCACCAATACCACGACCAACATCAGCGCCAGCCATGCGCCGTTAACGATTTTGCGATTCGGCCGCCGTCGCATCCAGTCGAGGCCGGCGAGGGCCAGTCCCAGCCACAACAACTGCCATATCGCGATGTAGCGCGACGGGCATCGAAAGCTCTGGATCAGAGGCACATGCGCCGTCAGGCTGTTAATCCCGCCGTATCGCCCGCACATGAACAGACCGACGACTACGATTAAAAGCAATGCCAGACGAATCAGCCGTCGCTGCGATGCCGGCAGCTCACCCGTCCGGAGCACACCCAACAGCGCCAGGCCGACGACACCCAGCCCTGGGTAGATCGGGAATTCGATGCGACTCGCACCGCTGATCGCGTCCGGTACCGTACCACCCCTGAAAAGGTAGGGACCCGGAAGCTGCAGGAAATTCGCCGGGTGCAGAGAAAAATCGTTGACGTACGCCGCCGTCAGGTCAGCACGTTCCGTGAACGGCAGGTATAGCAGGGTCGGCAGCCATTGCGCGGCGCTGAGCAGAAACATCAATCCTACTGCAATCGCCAGCATCCCAAGGGCTTGCCGGCACTGCCGGGACCAGGCGAGATACAGTGCCACACTGCCCCAGACCACACCGGAGGCGAACATCGCCGGCGGATGTCCTGTCAGCATCTGCGAAGCGAGAAGTACAGCGATCCACGCGGCCAGGAAGAGACGGGTGCGGTTCGTCCCGGCATCGAATAATTTCAGAATAAGCCATAGCAGCCAGGGCAGATGTGCGAACACCGCAATCATATTGGCGTGTGGGAAATGGGTGATCATGTAAATCGAGAATGCAAACCCGGCAGCTGCAAACCAGGCCGGCACAGCCTCGAATCTCAGGTATCGCAGCAGCAGAAGAGCGCCTGCAAATGCACCTAAATAAGAAATCAACAGCTCGAATTGCAGTCCCAGCCACAGCGGCATGAACCTGTACAAAAAGAAGTGCACCGGGTGCACGGCACCGAACTGCCCTTCCGCCAGTGCCGGAAATCCACAGGCGATCCGGGGTTCCCACAATGGCGCCTCGCCTGCTTTTAGTGCGTCCATGTAGAAGGCACGCAGCGGCAGATGCAGCGCGCCAAGGTCAGAGCCCGTGTAGATCTGCCCGTTTGCCAGCGGCCAGAAAAACAGGCACAGAAGCAGTGCCGTCACCAGTGCCAGCAGCCACGGAGTTGCTTGCCGGAAGTTGTCCGAGGGGTAGGAAGTTGACATCAGCCGTTCATGTGGTATGATAAGAGTGTTAACCTAAATACAACGCCACCATAGTCTTCAAATCCTCCGGCGCCACTTATTTGTGGCAATCCGTGTCAGCCGTATCGGGTTGCGGACCGATGGAAGACCACGGTAATGAGCGCTAGCATGGCGCGGGTGTTAAGCACACTGAACGGCCGCCTTAAGAACAGCCACGAAGGAGGCGATCGATGGGAAAGCTGAGCATAGAAGACGTTCAGGCCATACGCGATGGCATTCGGGATGGTGAGACCTATCAGACTCTCGCCGATCGATTCGATGTCTCGCGTAATGCGATCTGGAACATCAAGCATAATAAGACGCATAAAGGTATCGGACCCGATGTCCAGCGTAAGCGCGTGACCCGGAAGCTGTCGCGGCAGAAGAAGATGGCGATCTGCATCAGCCTCCGAATGGGGGAGTCGCGTGAGAGTATTGCCCGGCGTCTGAACGTGTCGCTCAGTACGATCTCCGCTGTCAAGAAGGAAAGCGGCGATGACACATACGGCGTCGATGTCAGCGATATTACCAATCGCAAGCTCAGCGAACAGGACGCCATCAACATTCGTTACCGCCTGCATAACGGCGAAAAAGCCGTTGACCTCGCGAATGAGTATGACGTGTCGAAGGCTCACATCAGCGACATCAAACACTACAAATGCTGGCCGAACGCCGGCCAACCTGGTGCCGTTGCCGATTTGAATCTACCTGGCTTTGATATCTCTGAAAGCGAACTGAACCAGAACGTCGCCGCAGAAAGATTAGAGTTCTGGGAGCGTCTTCGCACCGGGCCCTGACTGTTGCCAAGGTACAGTCTGCCGCGCCGCGAAATCACCATTGCCGGGATAAAGCGGTGACGGATGGATGTAACTAACTGCGATAACAAATCCGCGCTGCACGTTCGTGCTCGCCTTATAGTCGGGTACCTGGCCTTTGTACTGATCGCGGGCAGCTTGTTAGCCGCGCCGCTTTACTGGCTTCTTCCGTATATCGCTCACGGGCCGTTCGCGTCTCTGCTGGGCGATGTGCCGTTCAGGCGGGTTGCCGATCGCAGCTTCATGTTGTGCGCTCTTGTCGGCTTGTACCCGTTGTGTCGCCGGTTGTCGTTTGACCGACGCGATTGGGGGTGGGGTGTCCGACGATCGCGATTTCTGACGTGCTTTGCAATTGGTCTCGCCTGCGGTCTGGCCAGCCTACTCATACTCGTTGCCATCGAACTGTATCTGGGCGTCCTGGTTTGGGACAACCGGCGCACTGCGGTGCACCTGGTACAGGCGTTCTTTTCCGGGCTCGCCTCGGGTGTCATCATTGCGGTCATTGAGGAGAGTGTATTTCGCGGTGCTTTTTTTGCTGTGCTCCGGACGACTCATGGGAAGGCTGTGGCGATTGTTGCGACCTCACTGGTTTATGCCTCCGTTCATTTCCTTCGGAGCACCGGAGAGTACCACACAATTCATTGGTATAGTGGGTTTGATGTGCTTGGCGGAGCTTTTTCCAACTATACTGACCCGGCGACCGTCGGTCCGTTTTTGGCTTTAGTTGCGGCGGGTGTCTTGTTAGCGACGATCCGCGAACGGGCTGGGCACATTGCTTTGACCGTAGGCGTGCACTGTGGCTGGGTAGCGGTCATCAAGTTCACCCGCAAGGCCACCAACCTCACGCCCGACCCTTCCCTGGCTTGGCTTGCCGACGGATATGACAGCGTAACTGGCTATCTGGCATGCATTTATCTCCTCATCGTACTCCTCGCAATCAAGCCCCTCCTAACACCCCCAAAACCCTAAGCCCATCACCTTGCATCCAACAAAAAGACACGTAGCTTGGCTACCCATCAACTCACCTCAATAAAGGCAAGAAGGAAAAAACATGAGTACTATTCCTGGCGCTGACAAGAAGGTCTTAGTTGGAGTCCTTGGTATCCTCTTGGGGGGCCTTGGCATCCACCGTTTTGTTCTGGGTGATACGGCCGGGGGAATCTGGCGCATCGTCATCACCGTTGGCACCTGCGGTGCTGGCGGCATAATCGGCCTGATCGAGGGGATCATCTACCTCACCAAGACCGACGAAGAGTTCGTCGCGACCTACATCGACGGCGACAAGAACTGGTTCTAAGGCCTCCGGCCCTTGATCCGTGTCCAAGCTGACCGCCCTGACGCGGTGACTCGGCCCCGAACTCGAAGCTTGCGAGTTGACGCACTTCGAGCAGGCGGCTATCGATCTGGGCGAAGTAGACGCAGGGCGAGTAAATATAAAGACAAAGTAATTTTACAGTAAAGAGTTGGGAACGGCGCGATCGCTACTTGGTGGCGAGGCTGGCGATGAGACAGGCGATGTAGGTGAGCAACAGGACAAAACCAAATGGTCGCTTGAGATGGGTGCCTGAGCTCATGATGCCGATGCGGAAAACAATCAGAACCACCAGCATGGCAGGGAAAAGGATCGTGAAAAAGTAGTGGGGTGCCTGCAGACCACCGGCGGTGACGGCTGCGGCAGCACCGGCGACGAACAGGACGTTGAGGATATCGGCGCCGATAATATTGCCGATGGCAAGATCTCCATGCCCCTTGCGGGCGGCACTGACGGCAGTGACAAGCTCGGGCAGGGAGGTGCCGAAGGCGATGAGGGTGGCAGCGATGATGCTCTGGGGAATATGGGCCCGCACAGCGATGACTTTGACCGCTGGGATAAGCAGCCAGGAAGAGCCGACGACGATGGCGATCGCGATGAGAAGTTTGATGAATGCTCCGCCGTTCGAAGCTTTCCCGTCGATGTGTACTTTGGGAAGCGCATCAGAGTCGCCGCGAGACCAGGCAATTGTCTTCCAAATGTACAGGACCAGCAGGCCGAGGAAAATAAACCCGCCAGCCCGTGGCAATCGTCCCCCGTTCGTAAATACAGTGCTGGCTTCGGCAAACGGAAATGCGGCTGCAACGAGCAGCAGTCCGGCGAACAGTTGAAACCATCCTTGTCGATTGACAATCTTGCGATCCAGCTGCAACGGCGAAATCAGGCAGGCGATGCCGAGGATCATCCCGGTATCACAAATGATCGAGCCGACGGCATTGCCGAGGGCGATATCGGGCGAGCCCTGGATTGCAGCGAGTACGGAGACGACGGCTTCGGGCAATGTGGTACCGAGGCTGACGACGGTGGCTCCGATGACGACCTTTGGAATGCCGGATCGTTCCGAGAGTGTCACGGCTTCTTCCACGAGCCGGTTGGCAGCCTTGGCCAGGGCGAAAAGGCAGACGGCGATGACGATCAGCAGGACTAACGTATTCTGGTCCTGCAGGAATGCCTCGAGGCCCACTTCGATGCCGTGGTGCCCGTCACTTACGACGCTGTCGGTTGTCGCTTCGGCGGTCATGGTGTCGGGGAACTCTGTTTTGCAGCGAGAAGCTGCGTGTATTCGGTTTCGATGGCATCGACCATGGCTCGCCAGTCCCATTGCCGGGCGCGTTCCTGTCCGGCAGCACCGAGGCGCTGCCGGAGGTCGGCATCCTTAAGGAGTCGGACGACGCCGTCGGCAACGGCGTCGACGTTTTCTGCCGGGCACAGGAACCCTGTTTTCCCATCCTGAATGATTTCCGGTGTACCGTCAAGATCGAAACCGACAACGGGTTTCCCGGCTGCCTGAGCCTGAACGACCGATCGGGGCAGACCTTCCCGGAGTGACAGGTGCACGAGCAGATCCATGAGTGCAGTATATTGTGGGATCTCGGCGGGCGCCACAAGCCCTGCGAAGACAAAATGTTCAGTCATGCCGAGCCGTCCGACTTCGGCTTCGAGAGCCGGTCTCAGGTCACCATCGCCGACGATCAGAAACTGCATATCAGGTGCGGCCGCGATAATTTTCGGTGCGGCCTGGAGCAGGAAGTCATAGCCCTTCAGTTCGAACAGTCGGGCGATCTTGCCGACAACTATGCTGCCAGGGCGCAGTCCCAGACGCCGGGCCAGTTCCGGGTCGGGCACGGTGTTGGCAAACGGTTCGAGTTCCATGCCGCTATAGATTGTCCGGTACTTTTCGTAACCGTCGACGTTGCTGTCGACGCATTGACTGACCATCGCTGCCGCGACTGCAAAGATTCGGTCGCACCGGCGAGCGGCAAATCGTTCGGCAGCGATATATATCCGGTTCCGCCACCAGGATTCGTAGGGGTGGAAGGCCTGTCCATGAATGGTATGGACGACGACGGGAACACCGGCACTGGTGGCGGCGAGGCGGCCGATGATTCCGGCCTTGGAGCTGTGGGTATGCACGATGTCGTACTGTTCCTTGACAAACAGCCGCCGCAGCGACCGGTAGGCGGCGATGTCGCGGATCGGGTGCAGGGGGCGCACGAGGTTCGTCTCGGTGATGATTTTCAGGTCAGGTACCCGGCACTGTTGCAGTAATTTGCCTTCGGGGCCGGGCGAGGGGCCGGTGATGAGGGTTGCATCGTGGCCGTGTTCACGATGGCCGAGGAGGGTATACAGGGTGTTCTCCTGGGCACCGCCGACGATCATCCGGGTGATGACGTGGCAAATTTTCATGAGACCCCATCGACGGCGGGCAGGCGGGGAACGCGGGTGGCGGGCCGCGAAAAGCGCAAAGGGGTGTGGTACCGGAGGTGGGACTCGAACCCACACTCTCTAACGAGAACTGGATTTTGAATCCAGCGCGTCTGCCAATTCCGCCACTCCGGCACAAGCGAGAAATGGTGAGGAAAGATTGAACCGGCAGCAGGGGAGGAGCTAGCGACGGGGGCGCCGTTTGGCGGCGCGCCGTTTGGCTTCACTGGGCTTTTCGTAATAGCGGCGATTACGAATCTCCTTGAGTGTCCCTTCCTTGTCCATCTTTTTCTTTAGGCGGCGCAACGCTTTGTCGACAGGCTCGCCCTTCTTGAGTTTGACTTCGGTCATAGTACAGCAGTGGCCTCCTGCTTGTCTTGATACATATAAGATTATACTATACTCTCCCGCCTCGTGCTTGCCAACTGCCGCTCAACACTCAACATGAAAATACTCTCATTCGACAAATGACGGAATGGCGAAAACGAATTCGCGAAGGTTTGCGGGGCAGTGTTGCCGCCGGCGGCACGGTGTCGGTGGATGTCGAGCTGTACTATGCCGCGATTGTGGCCTGCCTGCCGTCCTCGTCGAAACCAGCGGTCGTTGTCACCGCGACGATGCTGCAGGCCGAGGCCCTGGCGGCCGATCTGATGGCGATCTGCGATGTTGTCGGCGAGACCCGGCAGGTTTTTCAATTGCCCGAGGTCGAAATGGACCGGCGCCATATGGTACTGGAGCATGAATCTGAGCGCAGCCGCGTGTTGCACTTTGCGCTGGGCGGCATGGGGGTGTTCGTGGGGTCCGTGATGGCGATGATCGCGCCCGCTACGGATCCGCAGACTTTCCGCGACGGTGAACTGATCTTGAAGTCGGGCATGACCGACTGGCCGCCGGAGCGCCTGGCCGAGCATCTGGTTTCCCTCGATTACGACAACGAGGTGGAGGTCCATGTGC
>CAJWLW010000062.1 GCA_913042885.1 uncultured Lentisphaeria bacterium
GTGCAGAAAGCGATTGGTGGTCGTTGTTCCAGTCGTTATCGGCGAGAATGACGTCGCCTGAATTGCCTGGTTTATGCGGTGCTACATCAAGCTGTGAGTTCGTCGACGACGACCAGTCGTGCGACGGATCGTCCGGCCCACCTTTGTAGGGTGGCGGGCAGAAGCCTGCGAAACGAGCGTAGCCTATGTAGTAGAAGTTGCGATCGGCCTTGTATCCGTAGAGGTTCTTGAACGGGCCTGTGGCTATGCCGGGGGTCCACATTCCGCCGAGCTCCAATGGCTTGGCCCATCGCTCGAGCGGCAAAAGCCGATTGGCGCATTTGAGAGGACTGTGTCGGCAAACAATTCGAGCCATTCGATCTCGTCTATACCAAAGTGGTCGTTGTACAGCCCGACGGCCTCGGTATAAACGTCTGCCGGGTACGACTCCCAGCCACCATGACCGCCGTCGGTGCCGTGGAACGGCCACTCCTGATCGAAAAACGCGGCGTATATGATCATGCCTGCGGCCATCTGCTTCAGGTTGCTCGTGCAAACAATGATTTTCGCCCGGCGTTTGGCGCCACTCAGCGCTGGTAACAGCAATGACATCAGGATAGCGATTATCGCGATGACAATCAGGAGTTCGATCAGCGTAAAGGTGCGTGGACGTCGCACTTTGGTGCCGTTTGTACTTTTCCTGGTCATTTAGCATTCACCCCCTTGCCAGCGGCATCACATACCCCTGATTATATCCATCTGTTGCCAGGGCTCCGGGAACAGTTCGTCGACTTGCGCGAAGTGGTCGGCGGGGATTTCGGCGCTGACACCGGCAACGATCTGTTCGATTTGGTCGAGGCGCGTGGCGCCAAGGACCAGGGAAGTGATCGCTGGTTGCGCCAAGGTCCACGCGACGGTGTACTCGGTCATCGACAAGTTGGCTTGCTGTGCGAGTGTCTCGAGCGCTTCGAGCCGGTCGAACATCGCGTCGTTGAGTTCTTCTCCGGCCAGCCATTGCGGCATTTCGGAGGCGCGCGATGCGGCGGGCAACGCCTCGTCCCGGTGATACTTGCCGGTGAGCAGTCCGCCCTGGATTGACTGGTACGGTGTCACTGCGATGTCGTGGTCGACGCAGAAGGACAGGTCATGGTGGAACATGCGTTTGAGCATGCTGTAGGGAATCTGCGACACGACGGGCCGCGGCAGATGTCTGCGCTCGGCGATCCACAGCATCTCACAGAGTTGTGCTGCGCTGTGATTGGAGGCGCCGAAATACCGCACCTTGCCCTGGCGCACGAGTGTTTCCATTGCATTGAGCGTTGTTTCCAGCGGTGTTTCTTTGTCCGGCCAATGGATCAAACAGACGTCGATGTAGTCCATCTGCAATCGTTGCAGGCTGTCGTTGACCGCTTGCATGACATGCCTGGCGCTGGCGCCGCGTTCTTGGGGGCCCGGACCGATCGGGGCGCCGAACTTGGTCGTCACGATGACCTCGTCGCGGCGACCGGCCAGGGCTTTGCCGAGGATTTCCTCGCCGACACCGCCGGCGCTGCCGAAGAAGCGTGTATAGCCTTCATAGACGTTGGCGGTATCGATGTAGTTGATACCCAGGTCCATGGCGCCGTGTACCATACGGATGGCATCGGCTTCTTCGACCGGCGTGCCGAAGGTCATAGTGCCGAGACAGATTGGTGAGACCAGCAGGCCCGTAGCGCCCAGTCGATTGTAATTCATGGCAGTCTCCGGACTTTGGAATTCAGTGTTTGGTGTCGGGCGGTGAATAGCTCAATGACGACCGCAAATCAAAGGTTTCGTAAGATTCTTTGCGATGCTTTTTCAGTGCCGAGCGGGTCAGGGGCATTGCTGTCCTTTGCGCTCCAAAAGTGGATCATCTACGGCAGGAACCGTACATGCGAGTTTCCGTGCATCAAGTCATCGCTGAAAAATGCAAAGTCAATTTTGCTCTGCCGCTGAGCATTCTATCAGGCTTTGGCGGCAAACCGACAGCATCGGTTTGCCGTCTGCGTCGGTATCGGCCGGTGTAACGTCCTGGCCATTTACCTGTATTTGTTTCAGGTCGCTTGATTTGAACGGCAGTACCACGATGCCTTCGACGCCATCGGGCAGATCACATTCCAGCCGGAACATATCTTTGTCGCGTTTCCAGGAAACTGTCACATTCCCCTTGCCGGTCGGGACACTGCCCTCTGCCCACTGGAGGTCGCCTGGTCGGGGTGCGATCTCAACCTGTTCACACCCTGGTGCCAGCGACCCTATGCCCAGCACCCACCGTCCGGCGGCGTAGACCGGTCCGGGCATCAGAGCCACTGACCGGGAGACCATTGTCTTCCATCCTCTTACATCCCAAGTCCGTGCACCGTGCATATTCCAGCTTTCAGGAATGGTGTCGAGGCCGGCATTTTTTACTCTGCCATACCTTTGCCTGATGACTTTCAAGGCATAATCCGCATAGCCGTACTTAAACAACCCATTAATGAGGAAATCCATCTGCAGCGGCGATATCTGCCCGATGTCCAAGCCGGGATCTGTCAGCCATTCAACGATTCTTTCAGTTCGTCCCCTGTCCACACAGCCGAGAGTCATCAACATGTAGTTGCCATGCTCGCTGACGTGTTCGCCCAGGCAGTCATCCGGGGTTATGTAATCGACAAAAACGCCCCGGTCATCGTCCCAGAATTTAGCGTTTATCGAATTTATGGTTTCTTTGTACTGATCGAGGCACTGCTGGGCCATCTTGTCATCACCGACCTCGCGGGCAATCCAACTTGCGATCTGCAATCCCATCGCATAGCGGGTATTCAACGTCAGAATCTTCCCCTTTCCCTCGCCATCCACTTCTGCCCAATCCTGGAATAACAGAAGCGGGTGATCACCGATGAGTCCATCTTCCCCCCGGAAATTGTTCTGATACTCGACGTGCCGCCGCACCGGTATATGCGCCTCTTCGAGCAGGGACAAATCCCCGAATCTCGCGTAGTGGCTCCACATCACCTGCATGAGGGCTTCGCCGCTGCCGAACAGCAGGCTGCACTCGTAGGGGCGTCCGGAAGAGAGGGAAAGAAAGCCGTACACCGTCTGCGCCCGGAGCATGTTGCGGAAGTATCGATAAACCACCGGAATATCCCCGAAGGCCGTGATGGCGCTCTGGACGTTGTAGGCCACATCGAAGGAGTTCTGTACTTTCTCCCGGTTACAACTGCACATGAGATCGTCGTGAATCTGGACCCTTGTGGTTTTTACCCCTGCCGCCCACAACCAGTTCAAAAACTCATCGCTGCAGCTGAACTTTCCTTTCATTTCCAGCGGGTGATCGTCTGCAACCGCTTTCAGGTTGTGGACTACCAGGGGTGTCGAATGGTTTCGAAAAGTAAGCTGCACATATCGGAAATGACGCCAGCCGAACGTCGTCCATTGTTGTCGACCTTCCCTGGTGACATACCTGTCAGCCGACGATATCCGGGAGCTGTAGATTTCCGGCTTACCGTTCTCCAGCAACCTTTGACCGTATGCCATGTCGATGATGGCTCCGGCCGGGACTTCCACGTCGAGGTGGACGCGGCCGTTCATCAACTCTCCCATGTCCAGGATCATGGTTGCGGACCGGATCCCGCGAAAATCGTCGTACGAGGTATTTTTGTCGAACGGTGTGATTTCCGTTTTCCTGTCAGAAATGAACGTCTCCGGTTTGCGAATAGCTGTAAACTCCGAGTCTTCCATGTGTTCAAGCGCCATCCTCAAGGCCACATTTTCATTGCCGCACACTTCTGTCTCGATTATCTCGCCCAATGAGACAATGCTCTTGGCATAGACATCTCTCTTCTGCACATGCGGCACCTGTCTCGGCTCCAGAATGCACCAGGGAAACACGTGGGCGTGGGTACGGTCCAATCCGGTGTACATACCGCCAAGAAAGCCTGTCCTCACAGTGCTGCCCGGCCATGACGAGTCATCGAAATCGGCCTCTTTCCAGTTGACTGTTTCCTTTTCTGCGAAGTAGATCTCCGAATAGGTGCTGTCATCTATCTTGGCGGTGTCGGTGCACCAGCATTTCGACAAAAGGCTTTTCCAACTCTCGTCACTGACTACGCAGGTCTGCGCATCCCCGGTGGTCATTTCCAATTGACATAACAGCCCGGGCATGCTGTCGTGCACATTTCGCTTCATCCTGCCCGCTGGTCCGGGACGATTTTCCGTCTGGGTATCCTCATTTACACCCTGACCGTAGCAATAGCATAAAACCGCAATGACGTTCGCGCCTGCCTGCAGAAAACTGCCGACGTCATGACTGTCGTATGGCTGCCATCGCGGATCACTGAAGGCCGGGCCCCTGCCGACCTCTTGCCCGTTGATCCAGAGCATATATTGCGTATCCGCAGTGATGTGGAGCGTTGCCTTTTCGGGGAGGCTCTGGACCGTGAAGGTTTTCCTGAAGTTCAGGTACATATTGGTCTGGCGCGGGTCGTCCTCATGACAAATCCAGACGGCCTGCCAGTCAACATGTTCAGTCGCGAATAATTGTCGTGCGGTCACAGGCTCTCCAAGCTTTTGTCTTCTGGCTTGACCAACGCGTTGCGAAATTCTCTGCATTACAGATGCGGTCTTCGCAGTCGTCTTGATCTTTCGTCCTAATCTATCCCTTTTATCTTCCGAGTTGGGATCGGGTAGAAAGATTAAGACAAAGATCAGGATTCATGCGCAAGCTGTATATTGCGGTAAGTTTTTTTGGGGACGACAGCGGTTCTATCGCCCTGCAGTTGTCCGGAGGATGCGGCATTTCGCCAGTCAGGTTGCTGTTATAAAGGAGATGCGGATGAAAAGGCTCATGCTTGCTTTGGGGTATCTGTTGCTGGCCCCGGCGGCCCCGGCGGAACGGCCGGCGGTGCCCCGACCGTTTCTGTTCATGTACGGTCACAGCGACAACGACTGGGTCCACGAGGGAATCCAGAGGATCACTCCGCCGTTTACCGGTCTTGAGGGAACCAGCACCAACGCCGATGTCATCAAGGAATTTCGCGCCAAGGGCGTGGTATATGCCGCCCATGTCGTCAACCCCGTGACGGCGACAAAGGATGAACTTGTGGCGACGTGGCGGGCCCCATTCGACAATGATTTGGGCGGCGACCTGCCGGGCGGATACGAGGCGATCGCCATCGACGAGTTCCGGGACAACCGGGACTCGACCCTGCAGTGCGACAGAGTGTGCCGGGCACTGAAGGAACTGAGGGAGCTGTACCCCGACAAGCTCATATTCGTGGCTGCGACCTGGCAACTGGGCCAACATGCCGACCAGCACACCGAGCAGCTCACCGCCATCAACGACTACGCCGATGTGCTCATGCTCGAGACTTACCTGCGCGAGGGCAACTTCGCGTACCGGCACGTCGGCGCGTACGCCGACAACATCAAGGC
Organism: uncultured Lentisphaeria bacterium; assembly: GCA_913042885.1. The sequence goes on from CAJWLW010000062.1 coordinate 5,410, forward strand.
GGTTGTGCCGGCGTTGTTGAACAAGACCGTGCTGGGCCTGGGCATTTCACAGGATGATCGTGTTGCCGGCGGCGGCCACATGTTCGACGACTCGCCGCACCGCGGTTTCATGGGCTGCCTGGATCACCAACTGCACTGCATCAGAAACGATCCGGACTTGTCCAGCCTGCCCGGTGCCATGTTCTGGGCGTATTATCGCACCCATCTGGACACCACCCCGGAGGTCCTGGCCAGGCTTTGCGACCATTACTTCGTCCAGGGCAACACGGGCTATCTTGGCGATGGCAAGTGGGATCAGTTCATTGGCAACCCGATATTCGATGACGGTGCTGCGGGGTGGACACTGACGCCGGGAGAGGGGGGCGTCGTGGAGCTCTTCAACTACGCGGCGGCTGGCGTTTCCCCGACACGCAACCGTTCGTCACAATTCACCAAGCATGGTTCGCATGGCCTGAAGATGGTGCGGGGAGTCACCGGCAACCGGGTTTCCTACCGGTGCACAGGTATTGACACGGGCATGGTCCACGTCGTTTCCGCGTTCGTGATGGCCAAGTCGGGCGATGACAACCGCGCCAGCGTGTCCGTGGCGGGATCAGACGGTGCAGAGGCCGCGATCCGGGAATTGCAGGACGTGCGGCCGGGACACTGGTCGAGGATCGCCTTCACATTCGTGCCTGCAACGAGCACAATAGATGTGGTTCTCAGCGACAAAAGCGCTGCGCCTGGAACGACGTTGTACTGGGACTTCATCGAGCTCGAGGACGCATACCCGGCACCTGTGCAACGTTGAAGTGTCGGTGCGTTTGGGGGATCGGGTCAGGGTTCAGCGATGTACCCAATCCCCGTGCAAGCGCTTGCTGACCTTCGAAGATCGTGGCCAGCGAAAGTAGCCCAGATTGATCTCGGGCTTAGCGCCCATCATCATCTGGGCAAGCGACCGGCCGACTGCAGGGGCGGAAGCGAAGCCGTTACCGCTCCAGCCGCAATCGAACCACAACCCGTCCACGCCTTTGATCGTGCCGACGATCGGATGGCCATCGGGTGTCATGTCGTAGAGGGCCATGAAACCACCCAGGTACGGGGAGCGACGCATGTCGTCGTAGCGATCGTAGAGCCCCTTTCGCAGTGTGTCCACCAGGTGCGCCGGAACGGCTTCGTCAAAGTCGTCTGGGTCAACTTTTTGTTCCGAATGCCCAAAGTGAGCGGCACGATACACCGAGTCGCCCAATCCTCGCATGTAAACTTTGTTGACGCCGTCCGACAAGATCGGGCCGATGGTGGCCATCGAATCAGGCTTGCGAAACAGGCAGGTCGGTGCGGGCTGAATTTCGATCGGCAGTTCAATTCCGGCCATGGCGGCCACCCGGTCAGACCACGAACCGGCACAGTTGACGACTACCCGGGTCGCAATGGAGCCTGCGTCCGTATCGACCGCCGAAACCTGACCGTGATCAATCTGAATGCCGGTGACTCCGATGCCTTCATGGATGTGCGCGCCGCGTCGTCGCGCGGCGTCGGCCAGTTCGACAGTTGTCTTATACGGATCGGCGTAGCCGCCGGTGGGGAAGAGAATGCCGAATTCGCCGTTGGCGAACTGGCCGGTTGGGACGAGTTGTGCCAGTTGCTCGGGGGTCAGTATCTCGAAGGGTTCGCCTGCCTGTCGAGTCAGTTCCAGGTCGCCGCCGATCGCCTCTGGATCGAGCGAATCGGTGATGCGCAGAAATCCTTGCTGGACGAAACCGGCATCGCCACCAACGATTTCGTTCCATTGCTCGAACATCCGCGTCGAGGCGATAACCAGATCGACATAAACCTTCGTATTGAAGAGCGCCCGGATCATTGCACCGGACTGCGCCGTTGGGCCGCCGGCGATATGCTTTTTCTCCAGAAGAACCACGCGGCCCACGCTGGCTGCAGCTAGCTGAAAGGCCAGGCTACAACCGTGAACGCCACCGCCGATGATGACTATGTCGGCAGTAGGGGGCATGGCTGGGACTCCGTGAGTTTCCAAGTTGGCTTTCTTATCGTTGTTTCACACAAAAGTTTCGTCCGCTCATTCTTACTGTAGTCGATATGGGTGTTCATGAAACCACCCCTCGGCATAAAGCCGGTAGTGAACGACAATTCTCCGTCCTGCGGTATCAGGACGCTGGCCAGCATACAACGTCCGGTCGATTCTGTGTGTGCCATCACGATTGTGCGACTTTATACGCGGTGATACTGTAAGGGACGAACACCCGAGCTTGGCGCCTGAAGAACTGGATACAGCGATCTTGAAAACCACGATCCCACTGACTGGCCGCGATGTATGGGTTGCTGAACGGACACCGACGGAACTCGGTGAGCTCAGCGGCCTGGAAATCGCCAAGCACATCTTTGACGCCCGGCATTTTTCGAAGATCACTGCCTTTGAGTACCACCGGAAGCGGGGTACCCGCAACACCATGGACCCGGTACCGCCTGCCTTCGGTACACCTCGGGGGGCCACATCTGCCACTGCACAGTGGTTGCACGAAACGCTGATCGTCACTGTCGACTGCGAAGGACAGGACGCCGGCGATGACCGGGTGATCGTGGCGTTGCTGCCGGAGGGCAGGGTGTCCTGGGAGTTCGATTGCTCGAAGGCCGGCGACTTGCGGCTGGTAAAGGATCGCGACGCCGGATCGGCCGAGCCGGCGAGCGCCGTGGTGACTGAACGGGATGACGGGTGGTCAGTCGTTTTTACGGTGCCCTGGGCCATGCTCGGCCTGCACCCGCGTCCCGGGCTCGAGCTGCCGTTCAATGTGGTTCGGAAGAAAGACTGGGCCGACGTCGAGCCGCCCGAGATGCTTCCCGGCGGCTACCTGGTGAACGGTCAGGAGCCTCTGAGCGCTGGTCTGGAAGTCTGCACGCTCAGCCGCAAGATCCGCTATCCGGACATGACCGAACCGACAACGGAAGAGGGGCTCGGCCGTCTGGTGCTGAGTCCGGCGCTGGAGATTCGGAAGGTTCAACTCCACGACTGCGGCCTGATCGCCAAGGAACTGCAGCTCGAGCTGCAGCCTGTCTGCAAGGTTCCGGAGCGGATCGACGCATTGATCACCGTAACCGATCCGTATGGTTGCGAAGTCCGTATTGCCGAGCAAGTGTCGAGCATCGGGCAGTCGACTGTCGAGTTTCAATATCTCTTCGGTGCCGATCGCGGTTTGCTGTATCCGTACCGGATCGAGGTGATCTTATCCGATCCGGATTCCGGCACCCATCTTGCCGCCCGCGCTTTTTCGTTTCAGCCGCAGTCCGTGCGCCTTGATCCGCTGCAGCGCGGCCATGAGCAGCGCGGTTCCGGGCGGTTCCGTCTTGCCGGTCCGGAGGTGGCCGGCTCGGAATGGCGGATTGAGCTGGTGGCTGATACCGACAAGGGTGCTGACCGCGGCCGGTTGAAGGCGGACTCGGACGAGACGTTTTTCGAAGTGAACATCGGCGAGGTGCCGCGCGGCCGGTACCGTCTGCGCCTGACAATTGCCGGGCTTAATCCGGTGTGTTGCGTGCAGTGTCCGTGCAACGTCATGGGGCGGCGGCCCTGTCCGTCCATTCTGCTGAGTCCCGCCGATGTCGAGCGCTTGCGCAAGGATGTTCGTCGGCCGGGTGGCCTGCGCCCACACTACGAACGGATGAAGCAGGATGTCGACGCGCTGGCCGCGCGCGGGACGATCTCGGAGCGCAGCTGGGTGCCGACCGGGACGGAGTGGCACGACTTCGCGATCGACGAGATTCTGTCAGGCGACACGTTGTTGCTGCAGGGCTTCGGCGCGGACACGATACCGCAGCGGAACCCGCACCTGATGATGGCGGCGGCGCTGGTTTATCTGATCGAGGGCGATGCGAAGTACGGGGCGCTCGCCAAGCAGTTGGTGCGGGTGCTTGTCGACCACACATTGTGGGGTGACCCGCGGGTGCACGGGGCCGATCTGGATTGCAGTTGGAAGGCGGTATTCTGCGCCATTGTAATGGACTGGCTGGATGACCTGTTCGAGCCGGACGAACGGCGGGTGCTGCGCGACCAGATCGTGCGCAACGGCATGCTTGTATACCTTTGGCCGTTCGAGTACGAGCCGCATATTTGGAAGGGACTGATCGACAACGGCGTGCCGGTGTGCAGTGGAATTGGCGCGGCACTGGCGCTGATGCTGCGCGACGAAGTACTGGATGCCGAGCAGATTCTGGTGACGGCCCGCGACGTTGTGCAACCCGCGATGCGTGCCTTTCCTCCCGAGGGCTCATGGCCGGAGTCGGTCAATTACTGGGGCGTGTTCGTGAGTGGCTTGGTCTTCTATGGGGCTGTCCTGGAATCCGGCCTGGGCACGGATGACGGGATGTTTTCGATGCCGGGCATGCGGCGTGCGGGGTATTTTCCGATGTACTTCACGCCGCGCGGCGTTCCGGCCGGGTTCAACGACGGCATGGTCGCGGCGGCGGCGCCGCTGCTGCACCTGCTGGCGAAGAAGTACGACGAGCCGTTGTTCTCATTCTATGCCGATGCCTATGCCGGCACGGTGAGCGACGAGTCTAATCCGCAGTCGGAATGGTACACGGTGATGTGGCGTTCGGCCGAGTTCGAATACGTGCTGCCGGCTGAGCAGACGGAGATCGGAGACCTGCCGGCGCCGCCGGTACTGGCGGCTGCGATGAATTTGAACACGCTGCAGGTTTACGAGGAAATCCGCTGGGCGGCGCTTGCGGACAGCTGGCCGCATCCCGAGTTGTACGTATCGTTCAAGAGCGGCTACGCGATTCACGGCATTGGTCATGTCAGCCTGGATCTGAATGCCATACAGGTGGTGGCGGGCGGCGAGCCGCTGATCCGTCGCAGCCACAGTTACCAGCCGCCGCCGCAAGGTTACAGCACGATCCTGATCGATGGCGAGCCGCAGCAGCACGAGACCGGAACATTCATCTATTGGCGTGAGGCCGAACGGTTCCGCTGTATCGCGGCGGAAGCGGACCGATCATTTGGGTCGAAGGTCGAGAAGGTGCGGCGTCATCTGGTGATGGTCGATGGATGCTATCTGGTTGTCGTCGATGAAGTGACCGCGGAGCAGCCTGTGTCCGTGACGTTCATGGCGCACACTGCCGGCGAGCTGGAGCTGAGCGAAGGCAGCAGCCGGATCAAAGGGTTGCAGACGAATTTGTCGGTTTCGTTTGTGTCGCCTGCGGTCGAACAGAGTTGCGTTGATCCGCCGATCTGCGTACGCGAGCAGCTCACGCAGCGGGTGCTGCACGCGACGACTGCACCGGCATCGCAGATCGAGCTGGTGACGGTTGTATGGCCCGAACGAGGCGAGGGCGGGCAGCCGATTTACGAGTGGACCGATACAACGCTGACCGTGAAACGTCCGGACGCGGCTTGCGATTGCCTGATATTCGAGCGTACGCCCGAGGGCCTGAAATTCACGGATTTGAATTAACGGCATTATTTGTATGTTTTGCTGGGGCGACGGTCAGGATGACTGCCAATCCACTTTGCGCATGCTTACGACTGTTTCACAACCGGCTATAGCTTCATGCCAAATGATCTCCTTCTGCTGTTCGCCCTGGTTTTTGCCGTTGGCACGTTCGTCCATGGGTTCACAGGTTTCGCTTTCGGCATTGTCAGTATCAGTTTTCTGGCGCTGACGACTGTCGACCTCGAATTGGCGACAGCGGCGATTACGCTGCAGGCGTTGGTTGTTGCGGGGTGCATACTGTTCCTGACTGCGCGGCGCGACCCGATTCACTGGCGGTTGATTGCTTTGCTGGCGGTCGGTGCGGCTATCGGGATGCCATGCGGGTACTGGTTGCTGGAGACGTTCAAGGATCAGACGGCATTTCGCATCGTCCTCGGCGTGGTCATCGTCTGTTTCGGTCTGCACGGGCTGTTGCCGCGACGGCCGGTCAAACTGCGGCGTATCTGGGGGCTGCCGCTGGGGATTATGAGCGGCTGTATCGGTGGCGCCACGGTCTCCGGCGGTCCGCCGATCATCTACTTTTTGTACAGCCAGACGGACGACCCGCGAACGATGAAAGCGACGGTCCAAACGATTTTCATCTTAGTGACCGGCCTGCGCATTGTCGTGGCGACAGTTCAGGGTTCGGTGATGGACGCACAGCTGCTGGTAGCCACTGCGATGCTGGCGCCTCTGTCGATCGTTACGCTGCTTTGCGGCCATGCATTATCGAAACGCGTTTCACCCGACAGCTTCCGACGCATAACGTTTGGGTTCCTGATCGCCATTGGTCTCGTCGGTGCTGTGCGAGCGACGGTTGTGCTGCTGCGGAATGGAGCCGACATGTAACAGCGGATTGGCACCGAGCATTGACGGGGCTACGGCAGCGTTCGGCGTTGTTTGCCCGGGGCCGGAGGGGCTGGTAGCGTCTGAGCTGTTGCTTCACCAGCGGATCGTGTCGGCGGGGACAAAGCGCGTCACTTTTTTTCGGGGCGCTTCGTTATTCCGGTAATGCTCGCGTTGATACAGCGGATAGATGGTGCCTGCGGGATCGATGTTGATGACGGTGTTGCCCTTGACCGTCAATTTGTAGGTGCGTTCACCGATTTCTTTGAACACCGTGAATTCGCGCATCGGGAATTCCACGGTGATCTCATCCCCCTGCGTCAGCCCCTCCACACGGATATAATTGTCGGCCCACAGCAGGTCTCGTTTTTCGCCGTTTACCTGGCAGGTCACCTGGTCGCGTTCGGTCCAGGCGGGTATGCGCACGGCAACCAGCGGTGCGTCTTTTATTTTGAGCACGACCTTGCCTTTGTACGGCAGGTGGCTGTCCACATCCAGCCATTTCGAGGCGCGGTTCAGGTGCAGGTTCACTTGCACCTCATCGCCGGTTCTGGTCACGATGCTGTCCCATGCGTAGTACATGCTGCGTCCGGCGTTGCCGGCACAGCACTGCATCAGAGATTGTGGATGGGCATCATTGGCCAGGGCCCAACCGGCCCAGGAACCGAGGGCGCGTTCTACCGCATCCTGCTCTTCTTCCCAGAGCTGCAGCGGGCCATTCAGGCTCCGGTACGGACTGTCTTCAGAGTCAGCGGCAAAGCGCTCGACCCAGTCGGGACGGGTAATCTGGTTTTCGACGAACTGGTTGCGGATGCATCGATCCACATCTTCCCAGTAATCACCGGCTCCGGCCCTGGTCAGCTTGACACCGAGGACCAGCATATCCGCCACCTCACAGGTTTCACAGGTCGTGTGTCTGTTGTCCAGTTCGAAGCCGTCTGTATCGGCATGGCCGGGTATGTGTTCGGCATAGTATCCGACCAGCGGTTCACCGGCGGCCTTGCCGAATTCGTAACTGTTTTTTACGAAGGCTACCAGATCGGTGTCGTTGATCGTCACAGCGTAATCAAGGATACCGATCAAGCTGCCTGTGTTCGTATGAAAATGATGGGTCATCCAACGCCCGTCTTTGCCAAATGCCATGGGGTCCTGCATCGCTCGATTGACGAGTCCCGCGGCCAGCTCGAGTGCCGGCTCGTGGCCCGTCAGCCGGTAGTACAGTGACATGCCGTGGATGCCGAACATCGCGTCGAAGAGGGCCCATTGTCCTTTGGGCTGCGGTCCCTCGACCGGGCCCTTGTCGCCGATCACATAGAAGCGTCGTGCGAAGTAGCAATAGTTGTCCCGCCACACGGCCAGTTCCGACAGGCGTTTGATTTTTTTTTCGATAAGTTCCTGCCACATCGGATTCCCGGACTGCTGGAACCACATCGAGAGCGCGAGGACTTGCCGTTCCTCCTCCCAGATGCTGGTGAAGGGCTGCTGCGTCGCCGAGACGATGTCTTGTCCGGGCGGTGCGCCGCCGATGTAGTCCGGGTTCCAGGCCGCTTTGCTATAGGGCGAGTAAAAGAATCCATCCTTCGCCGTCAAGTGCGTCATCGACCCCATGAACTTGTTGTCGATGGGGGCGTTGTACATGCTGCCGGTCATGACACGCATCAACACCAGGGACTCGAGCTGTTTGGCGGTGCACTCGAGGCCGCCGCCGGTGATCAGCAGCGGCGGTTTCCGCACGAAATTGGCATTGCCCATGAACCGATAATCCTGCGCCGGGTCGATCATTCTGGTGTAAGCGTTGATCGCGTACAAGGCGTTGTCGGTCAGGTCGAGCGTATCGGGGACGTCCGCTTCATAGCGTTCGCCGTCGACATGCGGCGCCGGCAGTTCGGCTTCGGAGATACGCTCGTCGAGGTAGCCGAGTTCTCGCTCGATCCGGGCAATCGAGGCCAGCGCTTTCATCCGTTCGTCACTGGTTGTTGGCAGGTTGTCTGTGGTGAAGTCGATCATTTGTCCAATTTCCGGGGTGGCTTTTTCTGTCAGTTCGGACGGCCTGTCACGGAACATCCATGGCTACGGACAGCATGGTATTGACCTTGGTGGTGACGGTTTGCTTGCCCTTGATATAGGGCCAGGAGATTTCGAGCTCGACGTTTTCGCTGTAACCGCCGAGGCCGAAGTGCAGCGTCATGTCGTTCATATTCCCCCTGCCGGTGCTGCTTTCGACCTGGCGGCTGAGCGTCTTGTCTCCGAGCTTGATGCGTACCTGAGCGCCGATGGCGGCACGATTGATTCTGATGTCGCTGCCGCGCAGCTTCACTTTCAGCCAATTGCCGGCAGCACCCTTGTTGCGCCACAACTGCCCGCCACTGATCAGGTCCAGGTCGCCATCGTTGTCGAAATCGCCCCAGGCAGCCTGCGTTGTGCTGCGGATTCCCCGCAGTCCGGCCTCGCCGGTGACGTTGGTGAAGTTCCAGTCGCCGTCGTTACGATAGAGCACGGCGGCATCGTTCTCGTAAATCGTTGTCAGGAAAAGGTCCAAATCCCCGTCATTGTCGTAGTCGCCGAGTGCCGGCGAGCCGTAGGATGCCTGATAGTGCAGACCGCATTGGCCCATGTTCTTGAACCGATGCCCGTGTTCCGGACCGTAGTTCTTGAGAAAACGCGATTGCGGCTGACCATGCTTTGCAAAGTTGCTGGCGAACAAATCGAAGAGACCGTCGTTGTCGAGATCGCCCCATGCTGAACCGATACCGTTACCGTTGCCACCGGTGACACCTTGCGCGACTGCACCATCGCTGAACTGACCAGCCCGCTCAGAGCCTTTCTGGCCGACCCCGCCATTGATCAGCAGCGCGTTCGGCTGCAGCCGATATTGGGTTATGTAGATATCCGTGTCGCCGTCGTTGTCGAAATCGCAGGTGGTGATGCCGCGCGCTGCCTGCGAAGGGCCCTTCGTGTGCCAGACTTTGACGATTCGGCTGCCGTTGTCGAGGTTTAGGTAGAGTGAATCCGGCTGATTGTTACCGTTGAATTCGTAACCGCCCCAATAAATATCCACCAGGCCGTTGCCGTCGAAGTCCACGCAGGCGGCGCCATCGCTGACCTTGTTCATCCGATCCGACAGCCTGGTGACCGTGTACGTGCCATCGGCATTCTGGAAACTGATGATGCCGGTGCCGGCACTGAAAAAATCGATAAATCCGTCGTTGTTAAAATCGGCCCAGGCATTGTGCCGACCGCCCGGACCGTCCTTTACAAACGTCTTGCCGCTGTCATTGCCCCAGATTGCCTCGGCGGTCTGCAGATCCGTCCAGCCGTCGTCGTTGTAGTCGATCCAGGCAGCCTGCCCTTTGTCGACACCGGTGAGACCCGTTGCATCCGTCGCCAGTTCGAATGTGACAACCTGCGCACCGACAAATCCGGATAGTGCGGCGGATAGGACGACTGCGATTACAGTCTGTAATTTCACGGATTCTCGTTTTTGTGGATGTAATCGAAGGGGTGGACGCGGCGCTACTATAGACCGCTGGAGGCGATCCCGCCGCTGCTTTCTTGAATCTTTCAGGGTGTACCCTCGGTTATACACAAATCGGGCGCAGCCCACTTGTGGAGCCGTCGCGCAGGTGTTTCCAGCTGAAGCGTCTGCTGCACTGATGCTGTCACGTATTCGAGACTCGCCTTCATCTCAGGCATTCTGCCCTGACGCCAGAGGTACCGAAGCACCGGGGCTAATCGGACGCGATGCGGGCTGTCGTTTCATGGCTTTTTCGGTGAACCGGTATATCGTAGGCGAACCGTGGCACAGCGATTCCCGAGCGGGCTCAGTGTGTCCCTCAAGACAGATCATAGGAACCGCTGTTTTACGCTTATAGAACTTATTGGTTGTCATCGCCATGCTTGCGTCGATGTCGCATCCTCCGTGGCCGGATCCCACACAACGGTACATAGTTCAATGCCTGCGACGACAACCAGCGCAGCCCGTCCGAGCCTCATACCGTAGCTGCCTGGCAAAAGGGGGTTGAAGTGGATGAAGAGTTAGCTTCTCTACGCTCAAGAGGTTGGATTGACCGCTGCTGATCAACCGTTAAAATTCCTTGCCGTCGACGAACGTTGGATCGCCGAGACCGCCTGCATCCGGCGACGCATCCATCCGCCGCGGATCCATCCGCAGCCGGTGCTGATCGTTGACCGTCCCTGGGAGGCGCTTGGTGTTATCCTTTACGGCACGGTGCATCGCGAAGCCTCTGACGGTGCCTTGCGAATGTGGTACCTGGCCATTGACGCCGACGATCATCCCCGCCTGTGCTACGCCACCAGCAGCAACGGTGTGGATTGGCAGAAGCCGGAGCTCGGCCTCTGCGAATTCCGTGACAGCATGGCGAACAACATCGTCTTTGATCCGCCCGGCAGGATGGACGGCGCCAACATCATCATCGACTCCGACGACAGTACAGCTCCATACAAGCTGGTGTGCCATCTGGTGACAGATGGCAAGGAAGCGTTATGGGGAGCGGTTTCGCGCGACGGCCTGACATGGGAGATGCAGCCCGAGCCGATCGGCGGCGGGTTCAGTGATCGGCAGCAAGCGATGACCTTCCCGGACAATGGCGAGCTTGTTGTCCTGTGCCGGGCGCCGGGAATGTTCGACACCTATGCCGAACGCGCCGTTTACCGGATAACCAGCCGGGACTTCAAGACCTGGTCGACGCCGGAGCTGGTGTTCAAGTCCGCACTGGATGATCCGCTGCACATGGAATGCTACAGCATGACCGGCTTCCGCTGGGCGTCCGTGTATTTGGGCGTCTGCGAGCGCATGCATGTGGCGCCGGATGTGGTTGACTGCGAGCTGGTCGTCAGTTATGACGGTCAGCAATGGCAGCGAATCCAGCCGCGCACCACTTTTCTGGAGCTCGGTCCGCCGGGGTCATGGTACAGCGACTGGATCTGCACATCGTCGAATCCACCGATTTCCCAGGATGGTGTGCTCTGGTGGTTTCTGTCCGGGCGCACGGGTTGCCACGACACGTCGGCGCCGCTCAATCTCCGGGCGATCGGCGTTGCCACCAGCCGTATCGACGGGTTTGCTTCGCTGACGGCTACCGAGCAGGGCGGCTGGATTCGCACCCGTGCGTTCACCTGGCCGGGTGGTGAGCTGGCTGTCAACGCCGATACACGGCGCAGCATGAGTATGGATCCACGTTTTTTTTCCGGCAGCATCCGCGTTGAAGTCCTGGACGAAGCGGGTGTGCCGACAGCGGGTTTTAGTCGCGACGATTGCGAGCCGTTCACCGGCGACACCAACGGTGAATGCCGGGTGGTGAAGTGGCGCGGCGGCAAGCGTCTGTCTGAGTTGGCGGGCCGCTCCGTTTCATTCGTCTTCATCCTCGAGAGCGCCAACCTCTATGCTTTTGAGTCCATGCAGTAGAGCGGATTTCTACGTCAGTTTGTTTATATTCACCGTTTTTATCGTGGCTTTAATCAGATGATGGCTTTTGGAATGGTCTTGTTTCTGAACGACAGGTAGATTATACGGCTCAAGGATGAACCCATAGTGAAAGACGTCAAATCACCAAGCCACCATTCGAATTGCATGACTGCCATCCCGCCAGACCTGCTCAAGCGCTTGTTGCGCCGGCATGATTTGATTTACGAACGCGTCCCGCTCGAGTGGACGGACGGTCTGCCGCTTGCCAATGGCAACATGGGCGCAGTCATCTGGGGCGATGGCCGGCCACTGTGCCTGACGCTGGATCACTATGGTGTATGGGAGACCCGCACACCATGGCCGGGTGATGATCCGGAGTTCAATTATCGCAACCTTCGCCGTCTTTTCGAGGCGGGGCGTATCGAGGAAATGGAAGCGATCGCGCTGCGCCGCCGGAACCAGCGCTTTACTGATGAGCCACCGCCGCATCCGTCACGCTTGTCGCTCGGTCGACTCGAACTGCAGTGGCCGCAGCCGACGAAAGCGTACGACGCCCGCCTCGATCTCCTGCGCGCACGAGCCTCGGGTACTCTGAAGTTTGGCGCCGGCAAGGCGACGTTTTCATGCATCGTCGATTCCACGAGCGATATGCTGCAGCTCGATATTCGCTGCGATTCGAGCGTACCGCTGCCGGAGGTCAGGCTGCGGCCGGCGGCGACCGACGCGTTCAGCCGCAAGCATTTTCGCTCGTGGAAATACCCGGCACCGAAAATCACCCAGACCGAGGGGCGGCAGGTTTTGACCCGGCGCTATTCCGTTGGCAAAGCGTACAGCATCGTTGCCGAGGAACGCCGCAGCGCCGGACGCTTGAGGGTGTCACTGACGATTGTCACCGGCACTGACGTTGAGGCCACCACCGAGGAAGCGTTTCAGTTCCTTGCCGAGAGGCGACAACGGGGCGTCGGGAAAAGACGTCGCGAACATGAGGCGGACTGGCACCGGTTCTGGTCACGTTCAGCGATCAGCTTGCCCGAGAGCCATCTCGAAAATCTCTACTACGTGGAGATGTACAAGCACTATTGTTCGTCGCGCCCCGGTCCCGGTCATATTCCGGTGACGCTGCAAGGCCTGTGGACCACCGATGGCGCCTGGCCGCCGTGGCGCGGTTCCTACACTACCGACATGAACACGCAGCAGAGCTATTGGCCGGTCTACACCTCGAACCATCTCGAGAGTGCTGAGCCGCTGTACGAGATGTACTGGCGAAACCTGCCGATGCATCGGCAGATAGGCAGCTATTTTTACGGCAAGGAAATCGCGATCATAACCGGTGAGCACGGACCCGGCGGCGAGCCGTTTCCGGGTTTTTTCACGGACGAACACTCGCCCGGTGCCGGTGCGTGGACAGCACACCATTTCTGGCTGCACTGGCGGTATTCCCAGGACCGCAGGTTCCTGCGCGAACGTGCTTATCCATTCATGAAGGACATGGTGCAGGCGTACCTGCACATCATCGAGAAACGTTCCGACGGCAAATACCACATTCCGTTTACCGACAGTCCGGAATTCTATTGCGGCCGACCGAACAGCATGGGTGATGACAACAATTACGACCTGGCGCTTTTGCGCTTCCTGCTTGAGGCGCTGCTCGAGGCGCGGCAGGAGCTCAAGCTGCGCGAACCCGAGCGGGCGCACTGGGCGGAGGTGCTGCGTAACCTGACGTCCTGCGCCATCGTGCCGACCGGGCTGCATGAATACGAAGTGCAGGGACTGTCGGTGCATGAGCCGGCGCCCGACTGGCGGCAGCGCCCTTGCCTGGCCATTCGTCCGGGCTTGCCGCTGCCGCACACCCACCGGCATCACAGTCATCTTATCGGTATTTACCCGCTGGGCGTGATCGATCCGGAGCGGTCGGCGGCGGAGCGCCGTCTGGTTGAGGGCTGCCTGGATGACCTGGTGTTCAAGGGGCCGGGCGAGTGGGGGGCGTTCTCGTTTCCCTGGGCTGCGATGATTGCTGGTCGCGCCGGCAACGCCAGGATGGCGCATCGGTTTCTGCAAGCCTATCTCGATGGCTTTGTCATGCCGAATTCGTTCAACACCAACACCGACTATCAAAATATTGGCCTGGGTCCTCCGCGCGGCGTTGCGATGACGCTCGAGACCGGGTTTGCTGCTGCTGCTGCGGTGTTGGAGATGCTGTTGCAAAGCCACCACGATCTGATCCGTGTCTTTCCCACCATTCCCCCCACCTGGGGGGCGGCGCAGTTTTCGAACCTGCGCGCCGAAGGCGCCTTCATTGTCTCGGCGCGCCTGGTTGACTACCGGGTGTTGTTTGTCGAGATCGTCAGCGAAGCGGGCGGCATCTGCAGAGTCCGCAATCCTTTCGACGGCGACGTCACCCTTGCTGACCTGGATACCGGCAAGAGCCGTCCTTTGACCGGTGACCTTTTGACTTTTCGCACCCGTCGCGGCGGGCGCTACCGGCTGTCGGACAGGAAAG
>CAJWLW010000063.1 GCA_913042885.1 uncultured Lentisphaeria bacterium
GTCGTGGCGACAGATACACTGTCGAAGACCGCATCGACCGCGACCCCGGCCAGCAGCTTCTGCTCCTGCAGCGGGATGCCGAGTTTCTCATACGTATCGAGCAGTTCGGGGTCGACTTCGTCGAGGCTGGCGAGCTCTTTCTTCTGCTTCGGCGCCGAGTAGTAGATCATGTCCTGGAAATCGATCGGCGGATAGTGGACGTGCGGCCACTGCGGTTCTTCCATAGTCTGCCAGTGTGCAAAGGACTTGAGCCGGAAGTTCAGGAGAAATTCCGGCTCGTTCTTCTTTGCCGAGATGAAACGAATGATCTCTTCGTTCAAGCCTTTCGGCGCACTGTCCGCCTCGATATCGGTGACGAACCCCCACTTGTACTCCTGCTCGATCGACTTGGCGATGATCTCATCCGACTCACTGACTGTTTCGGGTACCTGAATTGCGTCATTCTGTGCCATATTAAAATGCGACCTTGTTAGTCCGGTTTTATCGCAAAAAAAGACGCCGCCTAAAGCGGCATTAGATTGATATAAGCAAAATAGGACTAAATTGATCCTATTTCAAGCAGGGATCGAGATACAATCCACATAAGCCGGGCGAACCAGACGCTCGATGGCGCTGGCTGGGACTCCGGGAAGGCACCACACGGGATTGGCACATATTCTTTTAACTCCTTGCAGAACAAAGGGTAATGGTGCCCAGATCGACTCAGCCATGCGCCGGTTCTGCCGCAGTAGCGTGGTCTGCAACAGGCTGTCGCGCGGATTACTCAGGATCAGCCCATTTCCGCGACTTTCTCCTGCAAAGAGGGATAACGCTCGACCGACATGATGTAGAGAATGTTGGGACGTGTTTGACTCATATCACGCCTGGCGCTTTAGAATTCTTCGTCACTTCGACCGGTAAAAAGCCTTGTAGCCCTTGTATGCCATGTACGTGTCGAGCTTGCTGGCCACCTCCCACGGGGCGTGCATGCTCAACAGGCCGACACCGCAGTCGACCACTTCCATCTCGTAGCGCGCCAACATGTAGGAAATCGTGCCGCCGCCGCCCTGGTCGACTTTGCCGATCTCGCCGGTCTGCCAGAGCACCCCGGCATTGTCGAAGATCTGCCGGCACTCGGCCATGAACTCGGCCGACGCGTCGTTGCTGCCGCTTTTGCCGCGGGAGCCAACGTATTTTGTCAGTACCAGGCCGCGGTTCAGCCGCGCCATGTTCTTGTTCGGCGAACTTACTTCCGGATAATTCGGGTCGTGCAGTGCGTTGACGTCGGCCGACAGCATTTTGGATTTCTTCAGGCAACGGCGCAACTCGAGATCGCTGTAGTTGTCGACCGCCAGATTACAGACCTCGGCCATGACATTTTCGAACAGAAAACTGTTCATGCCGGTGGCGCCAACCGAACCGATCTCCTCCTTGTCACAAAGGATGCACAGCGCGGTGTATTCCGGGACCTGCTTGAGATCGAGCAGGCCGCGGATCGCGGTATAGGCCGATATCCTGTCGTCGTGGCCATACGCCAGAATCATCGAACGGTCAATGCCGAGGTCTCTCGCCGGTCCTGCCGGTACGATCTCGAGCTCGGCACTCGCCAGGTCCGCTTCGTCGAAGCCGTATTTCTTGTGCAGAATGTCGAGCACATTGAGCTTGATCGCATCACTGTCGTTTTTGCCGCCTGCCGTGCCGCTGCCGAACAGCACGTTCAGTCCTTCGCCGGTGATGCCGTCGCGCAATTTCTTGTCTCCCTGGGCCTGCCCGAGATGCGGCAGCAGATCTGTGATGACAAACACCGGGTCATCGGCGTCCTCACCGATTGTTACCTTGACAGTGATGCCGTTCTTGCGCACGACGACTCCGTGCAGCGCCAGCGGCATTGCCACCCACTGGTACTTCTTGATGCCGCCGTAGTAATGCGTGTCGAGCAGCGCCATGCCGCCCTCCTCGTACAGCGGTCGTGGCTTGAGGTCGAGGCGCGGTGAATCGGTGTGGCCGCCGACGATGCGCATGCCCTCGGTGAGCGGGCGTTTGCCTACCTGAAAGAGAAGCAGGGTCTTGCCCTTGATGGTCACATAGACTTTGTCGCCGGGCGCCAGCCGTTCGCCGGCCTCGACATAACTGTCGAAGTTGCGGAACCCGTGTGCCTTTGCCAGCGCCACGCCTTCATCGTTGGCTTCGCGTTCGGTTTTTACGATGCTGATGAACTGGCGGTAGTCGTCGCCGAACTCGTCTATACGTTTGCGTTCTGCTGCTTTGATGTCTTTCCACGCGTCGCTATCATCGATCAGCAGGTGACTTAGGCCTGCGGATTTCCCACTTTTCTTCGCTTGGGTCTTCATTTGCTGGTATCCGTGGTCGAGTGGTCGGGTGTTGACGGTTGATCCTGATATTGTACCGCCAGTTTGGCCTGTCAGCGAACTGCAAGTAGATTTCAAGGTAAGATCATATGTACGCCGCGAGAGTGGTGGAATTGGCAGACACGCAAGATTTAGGATCTTGTGCCGAAAGGTGTGGGGGTTCGAGTCCCCCCTCTCGCACCAAGAAAATTCGAGTTTCCGCCTTCAGCCCGGCGGTACAGAAGACACAACCTGCAGAATATAGTTGCCCCCAAAATTGTGCGCTTTCGGTCGGTGCTGCGCCTTGTACGACAGACGTCACCACCGGAGGATTCCATGCCCAGATTCTCAACGTGATTTATGCGGGCGAAGCCGTCGGCACCGCTGTACATCGAGCTGCTGGCCTGGAGCCTGTCTCTCACGCTGCCTGGCCTACTGGTCGCCGACCGGCCGCGGGCATGCCAAACCGAAGCGTCGCCGCAGATTCAACTTCGATCGCGCCGCTGTCTATTGCGAATCTATCGGAACGGCATATTGTGTCTGCTATGTTAA
This sequence comes from uncultured Lentisphaeria bacterium, assembly GCA_913042885.1. Next base: position 2,880 of record CAJWLW010000063.1, read on the forward strand.
CTCGATACGCGTTGAGACTCGCAGGAATTGCGATCATCGCTGGTACCGGTTTCAGCCGGGGCGCTGCGGCGATCGAGATGTATCCGGGCAACACCCCTGGCGCGTTCGCAAACCGGCCGACGGACTACGCGTCGGCGACTGTCGCAGACGACGGTACGCAAACCTTCACCGTCGACGGCCGCACCGGTGATGGTTTTCACTGGTTCTTGAGTATCGGTGACGATGTTGCAGCAAAATGCCGGGTGCAGTACAGCATAACCGGCGAGAACGTCGGCCGCTTCGAAGCCCGCCACAATGTCTGGATCGAACTGAGGGAGCGGCGCGGAGACGGCACCAAGCTGGTGTCATTGTTCACAGCTGCCGGCAGCAAAGACGAGATCATCGCCGAGGCCGAGTTCACCACCAACGCCCGTTACCGCGCTCACGGCATCCATATCGAGATCGGTGTCCGCCGAACCGGCATCGCAAAGCTGACGATCAACAATCTGCGCATCGAATACGACAGCAACGTGCCGAGCGACGAAGCGCTGACGGCAACCCTGTCGCAGCCGCCCGCCTTTAATGCAAGCGTCCGCCACAGCGCGGATGCAGTCGACCTCATGGTGGACGACGAACTGCTCCCCGGCATCTCTTACTGCAAGCCGCGTTTTGGGCAGGAGGCCCACGAACAGATGCGACTGGCCGGCGTTCGGGTGCACAGGGTAAGGATCAACGGCGGCGGGCCGTCGGACGAGTATGCCCGCCTCGACCCGATCTGGAAGCGCTCCGAATATATCGACTACGTCGCTCTCGACCGGATTTTGGGCAAAGTCTGTCGGCCCGACACCGATGTCATTCTCGAGATCCTGCTGCAACGACCACCGCGATGGTGGCTCGCCGAACATGTCGACGATGCACCCGTGTGCGATCTTGACCCGGCCTGGCGCGCCTATGCCGCCAAGCTGTTGCGCCTGGTCCTTGCCCGAGTCCGTGAGGGCCGCTACCCCGGCCGCGTCATCGGGTGCCACGTGCTGCTGGGCGCTGGATTCAACGAGCGCCCCTGGCCGGAACGCGAAAATCACGACGCCTACATCGCCGAGTTCCGTCAATGGCTGACAACGCAGTACGGGACCGATGAAGCGTTGCGTGAAGCATGGCGATCGGACACGGTCACACTGCAAAGCGCCACGCCGAAGCCGATCAAACGCTGGCCGCGCGGCAACGTCGGCCTGCTCATCCATCCGCAGGCGAATCGAGCCGGCATCGACAGCATGCGCTTCTACAATCGCTCCTGGGCCGACACGCATCTGTTCCTCGCAGCGGAGATCAAGAAAGCTACCCAAGGCCGATACCTCACCGGCATCGTCGACGGGCCGCTGCTGCTGATGGCCAACCGCTGGGACAACACCTATGATCCGGCCGCGGCCGCTATCCTGCCGATCCTCGAATCGGCGCAGGTCGACTATCTCGAAATTCCGGCTTCTCTCCTGCTCACGAGCCATGGCAATGACATCGCCGGAGCGGAGTTGCTGTTGTGTGAAATGGCACGACGACACGGCAAATACTTTTGGGTGCGGCTGGTGAAACCAACACCGTCGATTCTGCGCCGGGTCTTTGCCGCTACCCTGACTGAGTCGTGTGGGCTGCACGTAGTGACCGATCGGTCACTCGAGATGCCCGTTGCGGAGCTGCAGACGTGGGTGACAATTCAGGATAAATCCCGCCTGCTGCCGCGTGGCCGGCAGCGGGAACTGGCGATCGTCATCGACCCCGGGATCGGCCTGAACCTGGCACCCGATCCTACCGCCGCCGTCCTGACGGGGCAGGCTCCCCAAACCCGCTTGAGCGGGGTCGATAACGTGGGAGTCCAGGACGTGCCAACGTCGCGCCGTTCCCAGTCGGCATCGCTGCCGTTCTATCTCACCGAGGCGCCCCGCACCGCCTGGAGTCGCAGCGGGGTGCCGTGGCAGGCTGTGTTTATCGATGACTTCGATCCCGACCGCTACCGGATCATAGTTTTTTATCACATCCTCCAGCTTACCGATGCGCGCCGGAAAATCATGGACTCATGCAAGAGCGACGAACGCACGGTCGTCTGGCAGTGGGCGGACGCCACCATCGGTGACAACACGATCAGCAGCAAGAACCAGCGTGAGATGTTCGGCATCGATGTACGCCTGAAACCCGGCAGTTGGCCGCTCCGCCTGCAGCCTTCCGAGTTGCTGGCCAATATCGTCCCGCCCGGTTACCGGTTTTCATGGGACTTCTGCGGTGTCCGCCGTTACGGTAATCGCGGAGCCGCGGACGTTGCGATCAACCCGATGTTCGTTGTTGACGACGACGACGCACAAATCCTGGCACGCCACGAGAGTGGCGAAGGTGCCATCGCCATGAAAATTCTGCCGGACTGGAATTCGATCTACAGCGCCTCTCCCGTCCTCGATCCGGTGCTGTTGCGGACGGCAGCGCGGCAGAGCGGCGCGCACATATATCTCGACAGCGACGACATTCTCTTCGTCAACGATTCGTTTATCGCTATCTACACCATGCGTGACGGCGTCCGGGCGCTGAACTTGCCGGAGTCTCAGCCGCTTTACGAAATCTTCCGGGACCAGAGCCTGGCAACGTCTGAGTCGCACAATATCGATGTGAAGGACCGTCGCACCTACCTCTTCTATCGAGGCACAAAGGAAGCGTGGATGGCCGCGGCGGTGGAGTAGGGCCGTGTGCGAAGTGATCGCACTGTACTGGACTCGTCGATACCTTGTCAATCTTCGGGCGGGCTATAGGTTAGCCGCTTAGCTGCTCCGACAACTGTGCGACCATCGTTATGCCAGTACGTCCCCCATGCGTGAACTGAAAAATCTGCCGTTACCGGAAGGCGGGGCTTCGCCGCCGCTGGAACCGGGTTTCCGGGCGCCGGTCCTGGCGAACCGTGCTTACCGCCAAGCCGTTCAAACAGCGGGCGGCGTGCCGGTGAGCGTGGCGCTGGAGCGGACAGACGGAGATTACTCGCGCCTCGAAACCGCAGTGTTTGCCGACGAACATACCGGCAGCGCTGCGAACTTCGCATATACCGAGCGCTGGCTGAAGTTTGCACTTTGGGCGTACGGTGGATGGCGTGTCCATTATTCCGGACCGCGGCAACTTGGTGAACAATTGCAGGCTCACTATCGCGACAGCGCCGTCGGCCGTTTCGACGCCGAGGTGATGGGCGAACGGGTCTATGAGTGCCCCTTCGAGCTGAGCATCGTCGATGCCGGCGAGGTGCCGCAGGAGGGCGATGTCAGTTCACCGCTCGGACGGCACCTGGACGGCTGCCGCATCGGCTTCGACCTTGGGGCCAGCGATCGAAAGGTCGCCGCGGTGATCGACGGCGAGACGGTCTACAGCAACGAAGTCGAGTGGGATCCGAAGCCGCAAACCGATCCGCAGTGGCATTATGACCAGATAAACGAGTCGCTCAAGGATGCCGCCTCCCATCTGCCGCGTGTCGATGCCATCGGAGGCAGTGTTGCCGGTATCTACGTGAACAATCGGGTGCAGATCGCGTCGCTGTTCCGTGGTGTCGATCCAGGCGATTTCGAGGCCCGAGTCAAACCACTTTTTTTGCTCCTGCGCGACGAGTGGGGTGTGCCGTTCGAGCTCGCCAACGACGGTGAGGTGACTGCTCTGGCCGGTTCCATGAGTATCGACGCCAACGGCGTGCTCGGCGTTGCCATGGGCTCGAGCGAAGCCGCTGGTTACGTCAACCCGCGCGGCAACATCACTTCCTGGCTCAACGAGCTGGCCTTCGCGCCGGTCGACTATAATCCCGCCGGGCCGATCGACGAATGGTCGGGCGACCGGGGCGGCGGGGCACTTTATTTCTCGCAGCAGTGCACCGCGCGTCTTCACGACGTTGCCGGCATCGAACTGGCAGACGATCTGCCGCAGCCGGAAAAACTCAAAGCGATCCAGGCGCTGATGAAAGAAGGCGATGCACGCGCCGAAAGAATCTATCAGACCATTGGCACCTACTTCGGATATGCCCTGGCGCATTACAACGATTACTACGACTTCGAGCACGTCCTGATTCTCGGACGTATTACCTCGGGGCCCGGCGGCCAGATCATTCTCGATGAGGCCCGCAACGTCTTGAACACTGATTTCCCCGAGCTCGCCGAGTCGATCCGTTTTCACACGCCAGACGAAAAATTCAAACGCCACGGACAGGCCATGGTTGCTGCCAGCTTGCCCTCACTGAAGTAACGTCTCAAACAAAACCCGCGATTTGCTGTTGGCTGTGGAACCGTCGTTCCCGGCCGTTCCACAGCGAGAAGTAACATGTCCAATAGCTATCATAAATTTGTATCGCAACTCGCGGACTCGATCCGCGACGGCGCCGACTGGCAGAAAGGCGGGTTCACCGCGGTGCCGCGACCGCAACCCGCAGCAGACGCGCCGGTGACGATGATCTTTTCCCCGCACCCCGACGACGAATGCATCGTCGGCGGCATCGCCCTGCGCCTGCACCGGGAAAGCGGTCACCGCGTCGTCAATATCGCGGTCACCCAGGGCAGCAACCGGGATCGCCAACAGGGCCGTCTCGAAGAGCTGCGCAATGCCTGTGACTACCTCGGTTTCGAGCTCGTGCAGACCGCCCCGAATGGCCTTGAGGGCGTCAACATGAAGACCCGTGAAGGTGATCCGGCGAAGTGGCAGCACAACGTTGACTGCCTCGCCGACATCCTTACGGAGCACCGGCCGAAAGTTATCCTGTACCCGCACGAAACCGACGCCAATACATCGCACATCGGTACGTATTTCGCAGTTATCGAGGCGCTGTACAAGCAGCCGGCGGACTTCGAGTGTTACACGGTCGAGACGGAGTTCTGGAGCCAGATCCCGACACCGAACGTGATGATCGAATCGTCGACGCAGGACGTCGGCGAGCTGGTGACGGCGCTGACTTTTCACGTTGGTGAAGTCGAGCGCAATCCGTACCACATGACACTGCCGGCCTGGATGATCGACAACGTTCGCCGCGCCGAGATCGTCGGCAGCCAGGGCGGTGCTGTGCCGTCCTTCGTTTACGCAACGCTTTATCGCGTCCGCAAATGGTCCGGCGGCCGACAGCACGACGTCATCGATGCCGGCAAGTTTGTTGCGGCCGACGATGATATCGGTACCTTGTTCGCGTGAGCCACAGCGACAAGCCTGTCCGGGAGTCGTCCGCTGCCGCGAGGTGCCCGGCGCTGTTCAAGGCGATGATGGCTCTCACCCTGTTGATCCTTGTCGTGTACGCCCAGGTCGTCAGTTTCGATTTCATCAATTTCGACGACGACGATTACGTCACAGACAACCGGATCGTCAAGGCCGGGATCACCGCGGCGGGCGTCCATTGGGCCTTCACCTCGACATCCTCATCCAACTGGCATCCGCTGACCTGGCTCAGCCATATGCTGGACTGCCAGATCTACGGGCTGGCGGCGGGCGGGCACCATGCCACCAACGTCGTTCTGCACATCATCGCTGCCAACCTGCTGCTGTTGTTTCTGTTTCGTGCGACCGGCAATCTCTGGCCGGCAGCTTTTGTTGCTGCGGGCTTCGCACTGCATCCGCTGCATGTCGAATCGGTAGCCTGGGTTTCGGAGCGTAAGGACGTGCTTTCGGCAGTGTTCTGGATGCTGACGATGCTGGCGTACCTTGCCTACATCCGCGAGCAGGGCAGCGGTTCACGGCGGGCCCTGCGCTATGTGTTCGTGCTGATCCTGCTGGCGCTCGGGTTGATGGCGAAGCCGATGCTGGTGACGTTGCCCTGTGTCTTTCTCCTGCTGGATGTGTGGCCCCTGGCCCGCCGGCAAGGCGCGGACGCGACAGCCCCTTCGATCGGGTTCCTGATTGCCGAAAAGGTCCCGATGCTGCTCCTCGTCGCGGTGTCATGTTTGATCACCTGTCGTGTCCAGCTCGAAGGTGGCGCCATCAAGTCGACAGCTGAGTTTCCGCTGGACATCCGTTTCGCCAACGCGGCGATTGCCTGCGTGACATACCTTTGGCAAACGATTTACCCGGCGAACCTGGCGGTGTTCTATCCGCATCCGGGTGACGCCGTAAATTTCAGCGCGGCGTGGGCGGCAGCTGTGCTGTTGGCAGTCGTCACGGTTCTCGTTGTTATCGCATACCGGCGCCGACCCTGGGTAGGCACCGGTTGGCTGTGGTATCTTGGCACGCTGGTGCCGGTGATCGGTCTTGTACACATCGGCAGCGCCTCACACGCAGACCGTTACACGTACATCCCGCAGATCGGCATTTTCATCATCGCTGCGTGGTCCGTACGTCGGCTCCTGGAGAGACGGCCACAGATGGCGCGGGCGTTTGCGCTTGCCGTTGTGCTGCTGATGTCTGCCGGTACCTGGCAGCAACTGCAGTACTGGCGCAACAGCGCGACGCTGTTTCAGCATACGGTCGACTGCACCAGCAACAATGATCTGGCCCACAACAGTCTCGCAGTGGCTTTGAGCGGGGTCGACGACGAGGCGGCGGTGTTCCATTACTTCGAGACTCTGCGGCTCAATCCGAATCATACGAAAGCGATGATCAGCCTCAGTGAGCTCTGTCTGCGGCATGGCGAGGTGGCGGATGCGATATTGCTTTGCGAACGGGCCGTAGAGTTGGATCGGCACAACATGAAGGTCCAATACAATTACGGTGTCGCACTGGCCGCCAACAATCAACCCGGAGATGCCCGGGAACACCTGGCACTGGCGGTCGAACTCGATCCGCACTCGGCGGACGCACACAATTATCTGGGCATTGTCCAGGTGCGCCTGGAGGACTATGAAGCGGCCGAGCGCGAGTTTCTGAAAGCGATCGAACTTGAGCCCCGATTCAACGACGCCATGCGCAATCTCGGCCTCATGTTTGAATCACAATCGCGCTACGAAAACGCTGTCAAATGGTTCGGCGAAGCCTTGCGAGTCAATCCCGATGACGGCGCTTCGCGGCGCCTGTTGCAGACGGCGCAAGCGGATCTGCAGCGGCAACAGGAAGAGTGACTGCGGGTCAATCGTGACACCAAGACGCACCATCGCGGCGCGGAGAACAGAACGGCCCGTAATTACATCGCCTCGAGCAGTTGCATGAATCGATCGGCGGCCGTTTGCAGATTGCCGACGGTGCGATTGCCGGCGCCCAGCACGACGGGTCCGGCGAAACTGACACAGCGCAGGGTCGAGATCATTTCCTTGGTCTCTGCATTGCCTGCGGCCAGCGCCGTTGCTGTGCCGTCCCAGGTGACGTCCTCGACAATCAACTGGTCGATATACTGCCTGAGTTTCGTTTTGTAGCTCTTGAGAAACGGCTTTTCATCACAGCGCACAAAGGCGGCAGCGTCAAAGACAAAGCCGGGCGTGTGTCCCTGCGCCTGTATGTCCTTCATGATCTCGGCGGCCACGCTGCTGCTTTGTTCCGTGTTATAGAACGACAGTTGCCGACCGCAGGCTGCCGCCATTTCAGCGTACCTGCCCGCATCGGCGCAAAGCGGCATGGAGATGCGGCTGATCGGGTAGTCATCGGCTTGCCAGCACGGGGCATCCGGAGTGACGACGGGCAGACGCAGGCCCGTCACGGCGATGCCGCCGCGCTGGAGCTCATCGACGGTTGCCGCTATCTGTTCCGCGGGCGTGTAGGCCAGCGTATGACCTTCTATGGCATCCAACTCGACGTGTTGAATGGCGACGCGGTGACAGTTTTCGATGATCTCTGGAACGTAGCGCCCGGCAAGTGAAGCGGCAGCGGTGAGCGTGAAGTTTTCCTCGGCCAGCCGGTGCGTCCGCAGCCCGGCCCGCTGGTCGATGCAGTCATTGCAGTTCGGATTGTCGCAGAGGAACAGGTCGGGTGCGGTGCGGCCCGCATGCACCAGGTCGTCATAAAGCTCACGGGCCGGCATCAGGCGCACAACAGCGTTGCCGATGCGCGTCGTCTGGATGATACCGGCATTGCGAAGCCGGTGTTCGATGCCGATGAAATCGCGGTGGGGCCCTGGAAAGAACTTCCAGCTTTTGGTGACTTCACCCTCAGGTGAATCGAAAGTGAACTCGGCGGTGTTCGCAAGGTATGGCAGGCGCAGCATGGCTTCGACGCTGTGCAGGAACGTACTGCGATCCTGATCGACACCGAGCAGACAAATGAAGCCGTTCTTTTCGTACAGACGCATGTACGGCGTGTCCGCACCGTGCGCTGTCTCCGCCTTCCAGTGGTCGCTGCACAGCGCTTCGGCATCGCCACCGATCGCTGCCGCGGCAGCGCGCGGATGCACGCTGCAGACAGCATCCGGCCGGTTGCGGACAACTTCCGTGATGATGCCGAGCGCCCCGAAGACGGGCACCAGCAGCGTGCCGCTCTCGCCAAGCACGTCGAGAAAGGCGTCGACGACCGCATCGGCGCCGCCATCGACATGCCCGAAGCTATTCAGCGAACTGTGCAGGAGCACGATGTTGCCGGTGTCCAGCCCGACAGACCGGAGACCGGCGGCGATTGTCTGACGGTCGACGTTCATTGGTCGCTCCTTATTTTATTCACGGCCCGCCATGATGCGACGGAATTCTTCGGCGTACTGTTTGAGAACACCCTCGGCGTCGTGTTCGCTGCCGGGTTCATGAATGACTTCGACCGAGAAGTAGCCGTCGTATCCGGCATCGTGCAGCAGGTGCAGCGGTTCGGCGTGGTCGAACTGGCCGCCGCCCAGCTCACAGACGACGATTGCGTCGCCGACAATCATACCGTCATGACCGTGGGTGTGGCGGGTGTACTTTCCCAGGGCTTCCATAGTTGTCGTGGGCTTCTCCATGCGGCGCATGGGGTGCAGGAGATCCCACAGCGCCTGCACGTTTGGGCTGTCCACGAGCTCCAGGACCCCGGCGACCGGCGACGAGTCGCACCAGGAATCGTGCGTCTCGAAGAGAACCGTCACGTTCGCCGCCTCCGCCTGATCGATGATCTGCCGGTAACCCTCGGCAGTGTACTCGACAACGACCGGAAAATCACGGTCGGTCGCGTGGGCGCCGCCGAACGTGCGCACGTACGGCGCGCCCATGTCCATTGCCAGATCGATGTATTTGCGTAATGTCTCGATATCGGCGGCGCGTTCATCGGCATCAGGCGTTGCCAGGCGCACCCCGGTGGAGATGCAACAGCAGGAAAGCCCCTCGCCTTCGAGACGTTGGCGAATATCGCGACGCTGGGCACTGGTCAAATCGGCTTCGATACCGGACTTGTGGCCCCATTCCACGCGCGGCTCCAGGCCGGTGTAGCCGTAACGTTTCATTGCCGCGATGGTTTCCTCGAGCGTCCAGTCGGGACAGACACTGGTCATCGTTGCCAGCTTGATCATAGAACTTCTCCGAAAAGTTGTTGAGACGTGGCACAAAGATAGCAGTCCTTGTAGATTCTGACAGGAATAAATAACCTCACGGGAGAATAATGAGCCAACAGCCGCCAGTCGAATTCGAACGCATGCGACCTGGTCAAATCCGGACGTGCCGGGAACTTGCGGACATCGCATTTCTGCCGCTGGGCGCGCTGGAATGGCACGGCTTGCAGGCACCCGTCGGTACGGACGGCCTCAAATCTCATGACATTTGCTGCCGCGCCGCCCGCAGGTTGGGCGGCGGCGCAGTATTTCCGCCCGTTTACCACGGCCTCCCGGGTGACAGTTTTTTCATGGGCATCACGGACCCGCCGGACGGCGAAAAAATTGCCGCGGTCTACGGTACAGAGACGGAGCGTTTTTTCGGCTTCGGCCGCCACGGCGGTATGGATGTGCAGGAGCAGTGGCTGGCGTATCAGCGGCTGCTCCGGATGTCGCTCGAAACAATTGCGCGTTTCGGTTTTCGCTCGATCTACATCTGTTCCGGCCACAACCCGCTGGTGCATTGGGCGAAGCCCGTGGCTGTAGCGTTTGCCCGGGCATCGTCGATGGCAGGGCAAGCTGTGACGGTCGATGTCGGCGGCGAATTCGACGCTGCCGGGCTCGACGGAGATCACGGCGGCAAGTGGGAGACCAGCCTGATGCAGGCGGCGGCGCCGGAAACCGTGGATCTTACCGAACTCGACCGGCATCCAGAGCTTTGCGGGCGGGCGCACGGTGCCGATGCGGTGGACGCCACGGCCGAACAGGGCGAAGCCTGGGCCGAGGCCTGTGCCGAGGCGATTGCTGCCGAAGCGCGGTGGCTGGTCGAAAATTATCCCCAACTGCCAAAGCGTCACCACCACGGGCGTTGAACCCGAACCGGATACGAGGATGATCACCCTCGACGACATCAAACAGGCACAGGCACGCATTGCCGGCGTGGCCGCACGGACGCCTCTGGTGCAATGGCCGGCAGCGCCGGCGGGAGAGGCCTGGTATTTCAAGCCGGAAAGTCTGCAGCCGATAGGCGCCTTCAAGCTGCGCGGCGGTTACAACAAGATCGCGTCACTGACGGAGGCGGCGCGCCGCCGCGGGGTCATTGCTTTTTCCAGCGGCAATCATGCCCAGGGCGTCGCTTACGCGGCGCGCGCCCTCGGCATCCGCGCAGTGATCGTCATGCCGGCGCGGGCGCCCGAGATCAAGCGGGCGAAGACGGAGGCGATGGGCGCCGAAGTTGTGCTCCTGCACGAGGGTGGTGAGGAGGACTTGCGGGCCCACGCCGAGGCGTTGGCGGAGGAGCAGGGGCTGGTGATGGTGACACCGTTCAATGACCACACGATCGTTGCGGGTCAGGGTACGTGCGGCCGCGAGATTTTCGAGGACTTGCCGGATGTCGACCTGGTGCTCGTACCGATCGGTGGCGGCGGTCTGGCGAGCGGCGTCAGCGCAGCGCTCAAGATGTCGCGGCCGGAGGTCAAGGTCGTTGGCGTGCAATCGGAACTTTCGAACGCCGCGCAACTGAGCTTGCGCGCCGACGAGATCGTCGAGCTGCCAAACGAGCAGACCAGGCAGACGATCGCGGACGGCATGCGCTCGCCCCGGATCGGCGATATTACGTTCAGCTATATGCGCCAGTATATCGATGACATCATCACCGTTGGCGAGGATGAAATACGCGCAGCCGTAAAGACGCTTGCATTGGATGCGCGTCTGGTGGCGGAACCAAGCGGAGCCGTGACCGTAGCAGCGTTGTTTAATCGTCGGCACGAGCTGCCGGCGGCAGCGAACGTTGTTGCGGTGATCAGCGGCGGCAATATAGATCCCTCGACCCTGGCGGAATTGCTGGGAGTGCCGGAAGAGTAATCACCAAATAACTTTTTGTTGCGCGGTGGATAGCCCGCGCTGCCACGCATTTTACGCCCAAAATGGAGGAACATCATGGAATCACATCGCGATAAGACGGCGCGCGTCATGGGCCTGCTGGACACCTGGCCGACAATCGACCGCAGCCGCAAGATTTCGACTGCCGAATTTCGTGACCGGCGCCGGCGCGTTTGGCACGCGATCAGCGCGCCGCCGTACAATGCCGACCTGGGATTTGTCTTTTGCGACGAGCACTATTCCGGCGACGTGCCGTACCTGTTCGGCAACACCAATGTTTCCATCGAACAGGTGGCGGGCGCAATGGGGCCGGATGAGGAAACCTCCGGCATCATTGCCGGATTCGAGGGGGTCTACATTGCCGGCCAGCTCGCCGAACACGGCGGCACCCGCGTTTACCCGACCGAATCCCTGCAGCTTGCCGACGAAAAATATCCGGTCGAGGGGTTTGCGCTCGAAGACATTCTGGCCGGGGTCGCCGGCAAGGCGGTTAACCGCATCGCGCTGATGACGCCACGCCAGGTAATCCCCGCCGGCGTGCTGGCGAATCTCGAGACGATCGTCGGCGGGCCCGACAACATTATCGACGCGCAGGAGCCGTATCAGCGCATCAAGAACCTCAAGAGCGACGACGAAATGCAGCTTTTGCGTGACGCCTCGACTGGCACCACGCTGATGGTGCGCGCCATGCTGGCAGTGCTCGAGCCGGGCATGCTGGAGACTGAAGTGGCGGCGTATGGCGATTTCGTGGCCAAGCTGTGGGGGTTGGAGCGCTACGGTTTTCCTACGATGGCCGGCTCCGACGAAGCGAATGTCACGATGATCGGCCCTTGCCTGAACCGCCCGATCCAGGCGGGCGAGTTTGTACACATTGGTGCCTCTGGAAAACGTGACGGCCTGACTGCCTGCTGCCGGCGCTCGATCGTGGCGACCACCGGCGACCATCCGGAAACGGCGTATCAGACGTCCTGGCGTGAGCTGGTCGAGGAAGGATTCCGTGTCGGCTTTGACAATTACAAAGACGTCGTCGTAAACCACATGCCGGCGAAGTTGCAGGAGCAGAGCCTCGTAGACTTTTACAATGATCGCACAGACGCGGTACTTGCTCGCGTCTGTGCGGAACACGGTGCCGATGCCGCCGCGGGCATGCGGGCGCGACTGAACGAAGAGATTCCAGATCTCCCGTCGGGACTGGCGCGCATGAAGCCGTACACTGGGACACACAACGCTGGTTACACCGAGTGTCAGGAGTTCTACGGCGCCATTACGCTGGAAAGCGATGACCCACTGGACGAGCAGGTCGTGACCATGCTTGACGTGGCATTGCGTGGTCGCGGCCGGGACTTCAACGACCGGGTCATTCCGGGTTTCGACTACTTCGTGGTCGAGGACACGCTCGGCAAGTTCTCAGAGCGCGTCGAGAACCTGACAGGATACTACAACGTCGATGGCTGTGAAACGCCGGCTGCCGGCAAGCTGCCGATCAACGTGCAGGCATTGATCGGCAACGCGGACTGAGGGGGCAGTATTTCAGTATCCGGGATTTTGCCGCGCTGCAAATTTGCAGAGGGACGAATCAAGTGGATGCTGAACTGTTGGAGTTCACAGTTCAATCACCTGTCCGGTGCGCACGGATTCGTCTGCTGCCAACACGATCCTGAGGCTGTCGACGGCGTCCTGCATGTGTTCTGTGAGGTCGAGGTCGTTGCGGATGGCATCGAGAAGCCACGCCTGCTCACGGTGGCACAGGGCCAGATGATCCGGCTCGTCGGCGATGTCGATGAATTCGTCGGGGAGGGTGGGGTTGCCGTCGTCGTCGAGACTGGCGTGGTGCAACTGCAGGCAATTGGCTTGTGTGTGCGAATCGATAGCGTCCGAGTCACCGGTGGCGCCGGAAACAATACTGACGCAGCCTTTCGGGCCGACGACATCTTTCACGAAGAAGGCGACCTCGCTCACCATCGGGCCCCAGCCGGCTTCGTACCAGCCGACCGAACCGTCCTCGAAGGTCAACTGCAAATGCCCGTAGTTGTACATGTCCGGGGCCAGGGCATCGGACAGCCGGGCACCGATGGCATGCACGCGCCGCGGCCGCGAGCGGGTCATCTGGCACATGACATCGACATAGTGGACGCCGCAGTCGACGATGGGCGACTGGCTCTCCATGATATTCTGGTGGTGCTGCCAGTTCTCGCCGGCGCTCTGCTGGTTGAGGTTCATCCGCATGACCAGCGGTTTGCCAAGCGTCCGGGCGATTTCGACAAAGCGGGTCCACGACGGATGATGCCGCAGGATATAGCCGACAACCAACTTGCGGCGGCGTTCGGTGGCCAGCGCGACGATCGCTTCAGCCTGCTCGACGGTTTCCGCCAGCGGCTTCTCGACGAAGACATGACAGTCGGCCTGCAGCGCCTGCGTGACGTAGTCGAAGTGCGAGCCCGTATAGGTATTGATCGACACCGCCTGCGGACGGGTCTCGGCCAGTGCGGCGCTGTAGTCGGTGAAGTGTGGCACGCCGAGCTCGTCGGCAAATGGTTTGCCGCTGTCGGTCCGGGTCACGATGCCGGCGACCTCAAAACCGTCGATCTCGCGGTAGGCCAACGTATGTGATCGGCCCATGTTGCCGACACCGGCTACGAGTATACTAAGATCCGTGATGGTGTGTTCCTCCTCAGTACTCGAGCTTGTCTCGGCGCTCATCCATTGCCTTTGCCTTGTCGAGGTACCATTGCCTGTGTTCCTTCGGTAGATGCGGTCGGTCCAGCGCCTTGATTACCGCCTCGCATGAATCGAACGGGCCCTGCAGCGATTCAACGTGGCCGTCGAGGAAGACGACCCAGGTGTTGCCGGGTACGCCGGGCTTGTCGAAGGCTAAAGGTGAGTCGCTCGGATATTTGTTGGTATCGCGCAGACCGCCGAAGTAGATGTACGAGCAGGTTTTCTCCGTCAGCGGTTCGTTGTCCTTGCCGGACGTGTGGCGCTTTGATCTCGGATTGACATAGACACTGCCGGCCGTGAGGTAGTAGTCGGTCACCAGTTCGTTGAGCCCCTCGGCATTGTCTTTCTCCGGCAGTTTGCCCCCCTCGATGTCGTCACCGGCATACATGATCAGGCCGAGCCCGATCTGCTTGAGGTTACCTGCGGAAACCATTTCAAAGGACTTCTGCCGCGCCCTGGTCAGCAACGGCAGGAGGATGGCGGAGGAAGTGATCACCACCGGCCCGAGAAAGTGCAGCACTGTAGCGGACACCGCCATGTGATTGGAATTGGCGCTCAGCACCATGCCCTCGTCCGTAACCTGCATGACGCCGTAGCCGTAGGCGACCTCTTCGAAGTGCATCAGGTCAACGAACGTACCGAATTCCGGTTCGCCAGCTTCTTCGACGACACGCCGGTAGAGGTCTTCGATGATCGGCGCCAGGCCGGGGCTGACATAGTGAAACTGGTTGCCGGTCTCGGGAATGTCGACGGCCAGCTTCTTGAAGGTGTCGGTGTTCTTGAGGCCGGGCGCACCGCCCTTGACTGCCAGCGCCCTTTCAATGACCTGGGGCGTACTCGCCAGAAACAGATAATCTCCGCTCCGGGCGAACGCCGGCTGCAGCGGAAACGGCACCGGCATTTTTTGACCCATGACGCGCATCCTGAGGCCACCGTTATCGCGTGTTTCCAAGCCGATATCAGCCCCCGCGAAGGACTCCTCCAGCATGTTGAAGAGCGTATCGTCCTTCACTGTGAATACGGCGAACATAGCGGGTTCCGGGATCATGAGATTGACGTTTTCGACCGGAATCAGAACTTTCTCGTCGTGATCCAGCGTAACCACGACTCCGAAGCTGTTGTCGAGCGAGCCGAGCAAGGCGTCGATATCGACACCCATATCATCCAGCTTCTCTTCCATCTCGATCCACTGTTCCTGGAGTTCCTGGACGCCTGTCGACATGACTATTCTCTCGATCCACTGCCACATCAACTCCGCGTCGACGTCGGCATAGTAGGCGATCGCTGTATTGGCCGGCAACAGGTCGAGCATCTCCAACGGTTTCGGCTCCGACCCGAACATCTGCCACAGCTTGCCGTCGCCGTCGTCCTGGTAATGGTGCAGGACGACGCGGTTGCGGTACAGCGCATCTGAAATGGCAAAGGTGCTGGCGCCGAGGCCGCTGATTTCGGTCAGACCGCTTTCTGCGACAATCATGTTCAGGGTTTTGAAAAAGATACCCACCTGCTGGCCAATCATTCCCCCATGCGGCGACAGCATCTTGTGCAGATCGTCGATTGCATCCGTCAGTTTGGCGAGGGCGTGTTCGGTGCTCAAGTAGAAATACAACTGCCCCCCGGCGTCGAGCTGCGAGGTGATTTCCTTGAAACTGTTCTTGACGGCCGGTTGCGAAACTGCTACTGGGGCGGCTCGGCCGGTGGCAGCGCCGGACGTGTCGGCGCCCGATGTGCGGGCACTGGATACGTCGGACCCGGATGCGCCGGACCCGTTACGGCTGGGTGCCGGCTGGCTGTCGCTGCCATCGGACGGGTCCGTTGCTTGTTTGCCACAGCCCGTGATGAACAGCGAGGTGAGCAGGACAAAGGTGGCGAGTCTGTAGAATTTTGACATAATTGCCCCCTCCTTAATGTTTTGGCATAGTGGCACAGCACTGCCGTTGAAAACTGAACAGGCAGCAATATAGGCAACAGCGATGACGTTCCAAGCGGATTTACAAAATGACACGTTTGCGGCCAATCACGGATAGAGCTCCGTCTTTGAAGCCTGCTCCGCAAGCCGCACGGTCTGCTGGCTGAGATGTCCGCGCAGCACGAGGATGCCCGCGTCGATGACGCCGTACACGGCCCCGTCGGCATCGGTTGTGAAGAATACAATGTCGTCGTGGGCCGCGACCAGCGTCTCCACATCGAAGTTCCGGGAACTGCGGCCGTCGGCGAAGATGATGACGCGCGGCGCTGTCATGGCGATAGCAGTGTCGATGAGTTCGTTGTACTGTCGCCGGAACGGAAAAGCATTGTCGGGCAGCACCAGCACATCGCAACGCACCGGTGCATCCTGCAGCATGCGCTCGACGGCCCACGGAATACCGTCGGTGACGATTACCCAGGTAAACGGGCCGGTGTCCAGACGCAGGAGCGGCGACCGTGCGGCCGCGGTAAAGCGGCGCGGTGGTTTCTCGAGCGTCGGCAGTGCCGCCA
>CAJWLW010000064.1 GCA_913042885.1 uncultured Lentisphaeria bacterium
TGCTGACATCGGGCGAGGGCAACATCGTTCCCGTCATTGATCCCAACGCCAATTTCGCCACTCGCCTGGGGCTGAGAAAAGGCGAGAAGAAGAGCAAACGGTGATGAAGCGTGACGCGCCCTTCGGGTATCGGGGCGCCCCATGCAATGGATGCCGTCCTGCGTGCCGGCGCGAGAAAGGAGAAGAACGTGAACGTTAGGCAGTTGTGCATGGCCTTTGGGGCGCTGTTGCTGGGCTTTCCCGGGCAGATATCGGCTGAGCCGGCGGCAGTGCCGGCGGAGATTGCCCTTCCCGTCACCGAGGCGCAGCTCTTCGATTCCGACAAGACTCCCATCGCTCAAGTGATCAGGGAGGTCGCCGGAGCCCCCGTTGTCGGTAAGGAGATCACGGTGTACTGGCGCCTGCCCGAAACGCTGCGACCCGGAGAATACTACCCGTCGTTTCGGATCGTTCAGGAAGGAAGCAAATGGCGTAACGAGATCTGGGCAACCGTGTATCACAATGCCCGTTTCGTCCGGTTTTTTTTGCTGACGGATCCTCAGCTGCTAAACGGCGCCTTGGAGTCGGAGGCATACGCCGAGGAGCCGCTTCGATTAGCTCCGGGTGACGTCATAAGTGCCCACTTTCAGGGAAACCAGCAGCCGGTATTGTTGCGATCGCTCGTGCTCCGCGACAAGCGACCGGCCGCAGGGCACACGAAGATCGGGATGAACGCCTGGGGAATGAGATACCGCCAGCCGTTCAAACCGATAACCGTGCGTACGGCGATTGTAAGCGCGCCTGATGAAAACCGCTCAGGCATTGCCCGGATAACCCTGTTCAACTACAGCGAAGAGTCCCGCCAGGTGAAGGTGTCATGGGAGATCAAGGATTTCTTTGGCAAGGCGCTTGATGGGGGCAGCCACAAGTCCAGCATTCCTTCGCTGGGCATGCAACAATGGAACGTCCCCTACCGGATACCGGACTCGAGCCATCATGTCTTGATCACCGCACGGGCCGACGATGAGACAGGCGCCACGGTCCACCACACTACGGATGTCCTGGCGGACCGCATTGCCGGCCCGCGTCCCCGGTTGTATTTGTCCGGGGCATGGGATTTTGCTGAAGATGATTCTCTTTTTCTAGGCAGTCCCCCCGCTGCGGGTAAGTTCGCAGAGAACAGGGTGACCGTACCCGGCTACATGCCACTGCATCACCGTGGTCCCAAACACGTTGGCTGGTACCGGAGGACGTTTATCGTGCCTGACTGGCTCACGGGTGAGCGGCAGATCCTGGTTTTCGGCACGGTGGCTTACGAGTGCGACGTGTACCTGAACGGGACAAAGGTCGGGCACCATTTCGGGCCGCTGGACGCATTTGAATTCGACGTGACCGGCAAGCTCGAGCCCGGCAGGAACGAGCTTGTCGTGGGCGTTCGCGACTGGCTGGCAGGGGTGGACCCGGACACCCTCCGTGAGTCGGCATCCGAGAAAGATTGGACCGACCTGACTGCCAGGCGGAACCTGGAGATCGGCAGATTCATGAGCGCCCTACGTGCCCCGTCCCGCGATGCCCTTGGCGGGATAAAGGACGATGTTTATCTTGAAAGTCGCGCCCCCGTGGGGGTGACGGACGTTTTCATCAAGCCCAGTGTGCGGAACAGATCAATCACCGTAGAGGTGACGCTTGCCAACCGTTCCGGGACGCCCGCAAAGGTGACGCCGGTTTGCACCATCCTTGACAAAGGGCACGAGCTCCTCCGGTTTTCCGGGCAAGCTGTCTCCCTCGAGCCCGGCGCCGAATCAACGGTCAGTCTGCAATCGCCTTTTCAGGATGCGCCCCTGTGGTGGCCGCACGACCCGCACCTGCTGCAGTGTGCCGTTTCGCTTCGGAACGGCGGGGATGTCGCAGATGTCAGGTTTGGGTTCCGTGAAGTGTCACTGGGCGAGAACAGTTTCCTCTTCAACGGCCGCAACGCGAAGATGACGCGCACAGGCTGTAACGCCGATCTGAACAGGCCGGCATGGCGCGACGCGATTGCATCGCTGCCGCCGTTCGGGGTGGCCATTTTCGAGATTGCAAATCCGTTCCTCATGGCGGCAGAAGTCTGCGATGAGGAGGGGGTGCTGTGGGACCTGGAAACGAATCGCGTGATTTCCTATCCCACCACCCAGACCCTCAAGAACGATGTCTTTTGGAAGAACGCCGAGCAGATGGCCGCGCGCACGGCGCGCACCTTCCGGAATCATGCCTGTGTAGTACATCACGACCACGCCAACGAATTCGGTTGCTTTTCCCCCTACACCAATGTCAGAGATGGTTACAAGTTTGCTTCAAAGCGTCTCCATGGGGTCTATGAAGCCGTTCGCGCAATTGACCCAACCCGGCCGGGCAGCTCAGACGCCGACGGCGATCTCGACGGACGCCTGCCCGATTTCAACCTTCATTACCCGATTGACAAGGTGCCCGGTATGACCGTCAACGGGCGCCTGTTCCTGAGCCCGGTCGATGCATTCAATGTCTGGTTCGACGAGCCGCGCCCGGACTACGTACCGCAGAAAGGCGATGTCATCCGGATTAAGAGTAACGGTATTCCGCTCACCTGGAAATGGGGCACCAGGCCGGTGTATGCGCCCGAGGTACTGTGGTGTCCGTTCTCCACGCTCCCCCACGGCGGCACTTACTGGAAGGGGGATTCCGTCTATCGCAGCACCTACGACTGCTACCAGGCGGAAGTAGATCGCACGCTGACGCTCGTCGCCGGTCACCGGCACATCGGCATGTGGCTGGTGCATCCGTGGACCAGCCAAGCCCTCAAGTACGAGGCTTTGAAGCCTGACTGCGTCGTGCCGATTGAAGCGTTGCGAAACTATTACGGCGGAGAAAGCCTGATCCGGCCGGTCAACATCCATCACGACAAGCTGGAAGCGGTCCGGATGACGCTTCGCTGGGGCGTGACCGGGTCGGCAGGCAAGACGGAAAGCGGCCGCGAGGTACTCGCTATGGAAGCCGGTTCACTGCTGCGGCGGAAGCTCGAGTTCGTGTTGCCCGACGTTCAGACGCCGACAGCGGCCACGCTGTATTATCGCCTTGAAGATGATGGGGCCGAAGTATACTCGACCGTACAGTCCATAACCATTTTTCCCCGCACTCGCGTCGAACCGGAACAGACGATAGCCGTAGCGCTGTGGGACCCGGCGGGGAGGAGCGACGAGGCCCTGTCGGCAATAGGCGCTGAGATCTCGCCGGTAGCCGACCCTGCCAGGATACCGGATGGAACACAGACGCTGGTGATAGGTGCCGAAGCATGGACGGAAGAGAACTGTGATGAAACGGCCGGGCCCTTGTTTGGTTTCGTCAATCAGGGAGGGACACTGGTCATTCTGCACCAGACTCATTGGCCGCAATGGTCGCCGGTGCGCATACGACTCGACCGGCAGCATGTCGCCTCTCGCGTCTGGAAGCGCGCGCCGGGCCACCCGGTGTTTCGCGGCATTGAGGATGCGTGGCTGCATGACTGGCGACAAAGCCACGTCGTCTCCAGCTTTGATTTCGTCAAGCCGACGCTGGGAAACGCAACCGCATTGGCCGACAGCGGGGTCAAAGACGGATTGGAGAGATGTGCGTTGCTCGAGATCAGGTACGGGACGGGACGCATTCTCGCATCGCAGTTTCGTCTGATCGAATCGTTCGATGTTGAACCGGCAGCACCGCGGCTGCTGGCCAATCTACTGACTGCTGCCGCCACACGATCGCCTGCCCTGCAGCCGATAGCTGTATGTGCAGCGCCGGGCGCGCCCGTGGTGGGGATGCTGGCGTTCCTGAGTGCCGACATGAAGTTGCTCGAGCGTCCGCTGAGCCCTGCCGGGTTGCAAGCGCACAACATTATCCTGGTCCAGTTGGATGGGACGCTTACGCCGGCCGAGGGACGGGCACTTCACGAGAGAGCGGCCGCCGGGGCATTGGTCTGGGTCCGCGGTGCAGACGCGGGGACCACCCGGATCCTCGAAGAGATAACCGGCTGCGAGTGGAAAGAGGCCGGTACGCCGTTGGATATCTGGGAAGGAAGGGCCGTGATCGAAGGTCATCCCAAAGCGTTGGCCGGGCTGTCCAATGGCGAGTTCTACTGGAAGCGCGGTAACTTCGGTGATCTCCACGGCCTCGAGAAGCCGAGCTGGAAGATCGCCGATCTGGCGGCGGCGTATCTGCAACCCGCAAAAACGGGATCGGCCCGGAGTCTGCTGTACCCGGCGGCGATGTGGGTAGTCCAGACCGGAGAGGGGCGGGTGCTGGTGGATCTAGTGCGCTGGGCCGAGGAACAGAACCCTGACCTGCAGAACGAGGCCAGGCGCATTGCCAGTGCGTTGCTGACGAATGCGGGTGTCAGGCTTGCCCCGGCTGAGCGGATGGCTGAACTTCCCGAAGACATCGTCTGGCAGCCGATTGACCTTTCCCCGTACGCAAACATGGGTTTCGCCGACCCGGTGGAGAACGACGGCAAGGGCGGCTGGACCGATCAGGGCCCGAGCATGGATATGCACCGGATGCCGACGGGAGCGGTGGAGCTGAACGGCATTCCTTTCCGCCTTCACCCGCAAAAAGGTTGTCTGACGTTGCGTGGGAATCACCAGACTATGAGGGACGCGTTTCCGACAGAGATCGGAGACATCCCGATCAACAGGAAGGTGCTGGCGCTGGAGCTGCTGCATGCCGGCGCCTGGGCTGTCGAGGGGCTCGAGGTTTTCAAAATGATCGTCAACTACAAGGACGGTAGTCGGCGGGCCGTGCAGATCGTCAGCGGCATCAACAGCCGGGACTGGACGTACAAGGAGCCCTATGCACCCTTCCCATTGGAGACAGAGACCCAAACCCGCTGTGGCTGGACGGGCAAAGGGGACGTATTCTCGAACGTCAGCGTGTGGCAGAGCCGATGGTTGAACCCGCTGCCCGGGACGGCAATCACCACCATTGATTTTGTCCATGACCCGGCCTGCGTGGCGATGATCTGCGGACTCACACTTGGCCTGGAAGGCCCTTCGGCGGAGGCGACAGCCGATGCAAGAACGCCGCAGGAGCTGCTGGAAGCGGCGCAGCAGGCGCGGGCGGCCGGGAAACTCGACGAGGCGCTCGCGACGGCCCGCCTGCTGTGTCGCAAGGCGCCGGCGTCGACAGAGAACTGGAATCTGCTGGGCCAGCTCCACATGGACAGGAAAGACAAGTCAGGAGCGCTCGAGGCGTACCGGAAATCGCTGAGTATCCAGCCCAATCAGCCGGATACCATGACCAAAGTACAGAAATTGCAGCAAAGCCTGGATGCCCGGGAGCCGGGAGACTGAACTCAACCGTGAATTAGCGGTTCGCTTCAAGGATTGTCGTCAATCGTTAGGATCCTGAGTGAACAGGCCGACGTTCCCATAGAGCCAGTATATGTTCAACCATGTGACATGACCGTCAACAAAGGAATAATTAGATCCCACTCCGTGTCTATCGATGAGCCCTGAAGGAGGCGAGCCGGTCATGGTGGGCCCGAGATACACCACCTCCGGAGACGGCACCGCACCTGCATATTTGCTGTCCCCCACAAGGATGGTCGCCGTGGGAGCAAGCACAGTGTGAAGTTTTGTACCCCAGCCATAACCGCCCACCGGATGTACCGCATAAGCCCACCCGAAATTTCCGAAGTTCCAGCCGTAGCTGCATCTTGTGATACCGTCAGCCGATGCACAGAGGAGAACAGCATTATCTCCAAGATAGGGATATATCAGATCCACCCAGTAGACTCGATCGCCTCCGGCTAATCCCGCAAAAATCGTACTGTTCCCCCAAAACATCTCCGAGCCTGGGATCAGAAAGCCGTCATTATCGTCGGTATACATGATTATACTGGTCATCAACTGCTTCTGATTATTCATGCATGTCACCTTGTGGGCCGACTCCCTGGCTCGCTGCAAGGCTGGCAGAAGCATGCTGGCAAGAATCGCGATGATGGCGATCACGACCAACAATTCAATCAACGTGAAATGCCGGAAGGGATGACAAGATTGTGGCGGAGGATGTGTTCTTGATTTTCCTCCCGGACCTTTGTTTTTTTCACCGATCATGTCGACATCTCATTTGTGTTCAATACAGAATGAACATACTCCCAATACCAAGTCGGGGCCAACAGACAGGAGCCAATCCATGTTTGCGAAGAAGGCTTTCATTACCGTGACGTCCGGGCCGGTCGGTGGGATAGTATATGGGCATCTGTCGCAGTTTTCCGAGCACTACGCGGTATGCGGTTTCGACCGGAGCCGGGAGTTATCGGACCCATGCCCACCCGGGCCCGGGTGCATCGTGCCCCATGACTGCTTTTATCTTGTGGATGTGGCCGGTCCCACCGGATCAGCGGCCCCCCTCCGGCCGCCCAGGTTTGTGCCATCGCCTGGTCAACTCCTGGGTGCGCTCGATCAGCCGGTTATCGACAAAAACAGCGGACCCTGTCCGATGCAAAAGCAGGTACTGTCCATTGTGACCTCCACGAATTGTAACTGGATGCTGAACGGGTAAGATAGCGTCAGGAAACGACGCTTCTTCCAACTTCAGGTTTCCGCGGGAGCCACGCGGGGAATCTGCTGTGTGAGAAGCGCTGCGGCCAATCGATGCATACGGCAAATCAAGCCTGACAGAGACGGCGTAAAGAAGACGCGAAATGTCAATGGGTATATGGCATCTTAACCACCGGGTCCCTTGAAATGAACACAAGAGAAGTCGACAAAAACGCGTACCGGGACGCCTGGGCGCATGTGGGCGGCATCGAGGCGAGGAAATTCAACTTGTGGCCGCCGATTCCGGATACGGACTCCGGTTGGATGCTGTTCATCGATAAGGCCATTCTGAACGATGTCCTGCCGCGTATGCACAACATCAGCGAGACACTGCACCAGCCGGTGAAGTACGAGGGGAATCCGGTGATGATACCGGAGCAGCCTTGGGAGGGCCTCGAATGTCCGCCGGATTCCTGGCCGCACGATTTCGGGTTCTACGGCGATACCATGTACGACGAAGAGGAACAGATATTCAAGATGTGGTACACCGGTGTCGCCGAAGGGATTCAGAACAACTGGAACATGTGCTACGCAACGTCCGAAGACGGGATGCACTGGGAGAAGCCCAACCTTGGCCTGTTCGAGTACAAGGGCTCGAAGGACAATAACATCTGCTTTGAATCGCTCAACGAGGAGGTCCGCCAACGGGGCGTCGCCGAGGACCGCGTGCTCATAACCCACCATTTCAACGGGGTCGTCAAGGACATGGCCGATCCCGATCCTGCCAGGCGATACAAAAGCGTCAGCCTGCAGAGCGGGATGTACGATGTAAAAATGCAACGCCAGGTCCCGGATCCGCCGACCGGTATATATCCCTGCACCTCGCCGGACGGAATACACTGGACGACAAATCCCGACCCGGTCTTTGTCGATGACCAGTTCGAGTACGGCATCTGCGACGTCGTGACGCTGAGTTACAACCGCAAACGCAACAAATACGTCGTGCTCATGAAGGGCCATGTCTACGATCCCGGTACAATGGGTGACCAGGGCGGCCTGCGACGTTTGCAGCAGGTCGTCGAGAGCGACGACTTCGAGGAATGGACCACACCGAGCGTCGCCATCGCCGCGGACGACCAGGACCCCGTCGACCTGCATATTTACGGCATGTCCGCATTCGACTACGAAAATATGTACCTGGGCCTGATCGTAGTGTTTCGGGCTAATGACGACGACAGAACCACGGAAATCCAACTTGTCTCCAGCCGCAACGGCCGCCATTGGCGGCGAGCGGGTAACCGGGAGACGTTCATACCGATCGGGGAGCGGTGGGGCCCGGACAGCGGCGAGATTTTTACCTGCCGCCAGCCTGTGGAGGTCGGTGATGAAGTGTGGTTCTATTACTCCGCTGTAGGCGGGCCGCGGCCGCATGTCCCTTTCATCGCGGGCGACCCGCCGCAGAACAGCGGCACAATCTGCCTGGCCAAATTGCCCCGCGGCCGCTTCGTCTCGATGGACGCCGGCGAGGAGGAGGGCTGGCTCCTCACCATGCCGATGAAGCTAAAGGGCAATACCCTTCACCTCAACGCCAACGCCGCCAACGGCGACATCCTCGTGGAGATTCGCGAGGTGGTGTACCATGAGGTGCAGAAGAACGAGTATCAGTGGAACAAGCAGCTCGGCGCACCCATACCCGGGTTCTCCCGACACGACTGCAACGTGATTATCACCGACAGCCTCGACCGTGTGGTCACCTGGCGCGGCAACGCTGACCTGAGCGGGATTGGCGACAGGGAGGTGATGCTGAGATTTATCATGCGGAACGCGGAGTTGTACGGGTTTAAGATCGACTGAAAATGCGATGTATCGTCACGCCGGAGACAACTGCCCAGGTACCGGGTTTCGGATTTCAGGTTTCAGGAATTCCAGCCGCTTACGCGGGTTAAGAGCAACCACAATCACCTTACAGCAGAAGCTTGACAGACAACTCTTCCCCCTGTTTGGTACTGACACCTGACACCTGCAAAGCTATGGCTGATCAACCAGAAGTGTCACCAGAGATACCAGAACTCAACACATTGTCCCGCGACGATGTGGCGAGGCTTAACCGCGCGAGCTTTATCAACATGACCGGGCGGTGAACATGCGAAGTCGGCAAGAGCCTGAATCGAGGTGCGAGGTCCGTTGGGCCGCTGAAGCATGCGATCATCGCCACGATCCCGCGAGCAGCGCGCTGATCACTTATCTGACGTGCAGCGCGCTGACGAGCATCAACATCTATTGTGAACAGCCGTACACCTCGGCGGACGGCAACCGCGTCGCCATTCTCCGACGGCGGGACATGAGCTTCGATCGCAACTGGTCCCTGCTCGTCGCCGACCTGACGACCCTGAAGCTGGCCATGGTCGAGCAGGATTGCGTCCGCGGCATCGGCAACGCCGCCTGGTCCGGGATGATCCTGTATTCGACTGACGAAGATCTGGTGCGACGGCTCAATCTGCTGTCACTGGAGACTGAGGAATTGTCGCTGCCTTCAGGGGGGATGCTGAATGACATGACCGTGTCTGTTTCGCCGGACCAGCGCTATCTCGCTCTCGGGCGTGTCACCGGCACGCCGCCCACCGGGCAGATTGTCGTCATCGACCTCGAGGCACAGACTGAGTGCGTGATCCTGGAACACCCGGAGCTGATCAATCCGCACCTGCAATTCAATCCGCGCCACGGCCGTGACATCCTGATCCAGCATAATCGCGGCTCGAAATTGGCCGACGACGGCACCGTGGAATCTTTTGCGGGGGCTGAGGGGACAACGCATTTCATCATCAGTCGCGACGGCTCGAACCGGCGCGACCTCGCCTGCGGTCCGCCGTTTACGTTGTCATCGACCGGGCACTCCAACTTCGTCGCGGATACGGGACGCATTGCCTGGACGACGCACGTCAGCACCAGCGATTCGTCACTGGATCCACGGTATCCCGAGGGCAATCTGTTCACCGTCGGCCCGGACGATTCGACACCCACTGTCTTTGCGGCGCCCGAGCACCGATTCATTCACGTCAACGTCTCGCGCTGCGGCCGCTACTTTGTCAGCGATTCGCGGCCGCCGTCGATGTATAGTGATGCCGGTGTTCTCCACTCTGCTTCTCTGGTGATCGGCAACCTCGAGAGTGGTAAGTACGCGACTCTGGTCAGTGATATCGGCGGCCCCTCAGGTGGCGGTAAACACACCCATGCACATGCATATCTGACTGCCGACAACGGCAACGTGATCTACAACGCCCCGACGCTGTGCGGCGCTACACAGGTATGCGCGGCTCGCGTTCCGGACGGTTTTCTAGAAACTCTGGAGTAGCCGGACATGACGACACTGCAGGACACACAATGGCGCGAATTCGAGGCAAACGGCTTCCTGAAACTGGGGGGCGTAATTTCGGACGGGGATCTCGCGACGCTGCAGCAGCGCATCGATGATATCATGCTGGGCACCGCGGACGTCGATTACGAACGCATGCTGATGCAATTGGACGGCAACGTCGATCAAGACCGCATGAATCAGGTCATGGCAGCGGAGACGGAACGACATGCGTATCACGGGGCATATCCGCAGTCGAAAGGCCACAAGGTTGCGACGCTGAATTATCGCAAGATACAGGACCTCGAGTACGATCCGATCTTCCGGGACTATCTGCGGCGGTCGTTGTTCAGAGATATTTGCGGGCACGTTTACGGCGTCGATCGACAGATCGCTGTTTATCGCGCCATGTTCATGAACAAGCCTGCGTGCGCCGGTTCACACCTGCCATGGCACCAGGATCGCTGGCCAGAACTCGACCGGAATCCACTGATCACGATCTGGACCGCACTCGACCCCGCCACCCGCGAGAGCGGCTGCCTTCAGATCATCCCGGGATCGCACAAGAGATTGATCAATCCCAGCGGTTTCCTGACAGCAGAAGAGACGGTAGAGCATTGTCGGCGCGACAAGGTTCACCTGCTCGAGCTCGACGCCGGTGAGGCCGCGCTCCTGCACAACTGGCTGCTGCACAGTTCCGACCGCAATTCCAGCGATCGGCCGCGACGCGCATACAGTGTGTGTTATATGGACGCAGCGACGACCGACAGCACTGGAAAGTCATACAAGATCGCGTTCGACGGCGGGGCATTGGCATGAGAGTTCAAAACGGCGGTCCCAATGTGCAGGTCGAAGAGGCGGTGCTGTTTCCTTTTGACGATCAGTGCATGCCCTTCCGGTATCGTTTGCAGGTCGGTCTCGTCCCTGGCACGAACCCTTACAGGGGCCATGAACGCGTCCTGGAGACTGGGCCGTCCGGCAGCGCCGACCATCTGGGCATCGCGTTTTACGGCACGGTAATCCGCGTCGATGGGCAATTCAGAATGTGGTACCGGGCGCAGGGTGACGACAACGGAGTGGTCGGCTATCGCATGGCATACGCCGTCAGCGACGACGGCATCAATTGGGAAAAACCGTCCCTCGGTCTGACCAGCTTCAACAGCAGTACCGATAACAACCTGGTCGCACTCGACAGCGAGTACCGCAGCGAAATGAACGCCATTCTGGTGCTCCACGACCCGGAGGATCCGGACCTGGACCGGCGTTTCAAGCTCATCAACGAGGTCAGCCCGTTCTTCAACATCGCTGCCTTCAGCCCCGACGGTCTCCGGTGGACCATGTCGCCGCACAACCCGATCCTCAAACACAACACCGTAGAGCCCGGTGGCATCATGAAGTTCGACGGGGCTTACTACCTGACCGGGCAAGGGGGGAACGTCGGCAGCAAGCGTGCACTGGTCACGTATATGTCCTATGACTTCGAGCAGTGGACCGACGGCGTGGCGGTGGGGTTGCGCCGCGACCGGCCGCCGTACCGCCAGCTTCCTGGTCCGCATGCCGGTGAGCAGGTACACCTCGGCGCCAGCCTGTGGAATCGGGGCAATGTCATTCTCGGGGTATACGGCCAATGGCATGGCGAGTCGAACGACCGTGCATTTCTGAGTATGGACCTCGGGCTGGTGGTCAGCAACGACGGGCTGCACTATGCGGAACCGGTGCCGGACTTCCCGATTATAAGTGCCTATGAGATCAACCCCAATGCAGGCGGCGGCATGGTGCCGATGCCTTGCCTTGAACAGGGACAGGGCTTCGAGAATGTGGGTGACGAGACCTTCATTTACTATGCGCCCTGGCGCGACAACCCCCACGATGGTTTCGTATGCGTCGCGCGATGGCCGCGGGACCGGCTGGGATACGCCCAGGTCGTCCCTGATCCCAGCCCTGACTTGTTGACACCCGACGATACGCATTCGATGTTCTGGGCCAGACACATCGACGTACCGATCGACCAGACGGATCCGCACATGGTTTCCTGTTCAATACAGCTTGACAACCCGGGCTGTCACCTCTTCGTTAACGCCGACGGTCTGTCGGAACAGGCTGAATTGTTGGTCGAGATCCTCGACCAACAATTCAGGCCGGTCCCCGGCTACGCCGGCAGTGACAGTATTCCGCTCACTGAATCGGGATTGCGCCAGATGGTTACGTGGCGAAGCGGCCCCAGGCTCGCAGGACTCGATCAGCCGATTCGAATCAAGGTCACATGGACGGGGAGCCGCCAGGACGCATGTCTGTTCGCGGTATACCTGAGTGAAACAGAGCAGCACGATGACAACTAGATCGATCCGCCGAATACGGAAGCTCTCGCTGAACTCGCTCCGTCTCGTGATCTCGCCGTTGTCCGTCGACTCGCGATGCGTGAACACGCCGGCGAGGGGATTGGCGGAATCGGCAACCATCACGAATGAGCTGTAGATTTGCGAAGCCCGCAATCAACGCCAATCGCCGAGTTCAGGCGGAATTTGCCAGCCGCGGCCCACGCACTCCATCAGGGGCTGAATGGGTACACGACTTCCCTTGGAAACGGGTGTCCCGCCATTACCTTCGGGCTGATGCTGGTGATTTGTGTTTTCGATAATGGAACCGTACACTAAACGAAAGCGAACAAGCAATTTGAAAGTTAAAAACCAGTGCTGGCGTTTTTTCGATGACAATTGGCAATCCATCAGGTACGAGATTTTTCGACCGTCGACTGCCGGCCCCGATCGCTGAGCAGACGTCAACATTGACCTTCCGCTCGGGTCGTGGCGTAATGTTTTCTGCTGCAACATCCGAAATCCGAAATGTGACTGACAAAAATGGCCGATAAACCGAAAGTGTCACCAGAGATGCCAGAACTGAACACATTGTCACGCGACGATGTGGCGTTCTTCTGGGAACATGGATATCTCCATATTCCGCAACTCTTTTCGTCGCCGCAAATCGATGAAATGTCGGATGACATGGACTGGCTCATGGATGACTGGGCGATCAGAGATGAGGGCTGGTCCGGCGACTGGCGCAAGGTGTACATGGACGAGGGGACGGCGGAAAAGTCTCAGCTATGGGGGATGCACGATCTCTGGTATTATTCCGTCGCCTGGATGCGGGCGGTGACGGATCCAAAGCTGGTCGGCGCCATGGTGGACCTGCTGGGATCGAATGTCGAGTTACACCACTCGACGATGCATGTGAAGCCGCCTGAAACCGGCCATCCCTTTCCCATGCACCAGGACGATGCCTTCTATCTGCACGAGGACAACCGCTATGTCGACGTTCTGGTGCACCTGGACGAGACCCGGCATGAAAACGGCGAAATCCGCTTTCTCGACGGCTCCTTCAAACGGGGGCGCATCAAACACGTCATGCAGACCGAGACCGGCGAGCCCTGCACACCGCACCTGCCAACCGACGAATATCGGCTCGAGGATACAGTGGCGGTCCCGGCAAAACGCGGCGACGTCGTCGTGTTCAACCTGTTTACAGTTCACGGCTCACATATCAACGTCACGGACAAGCCGCGGCGCCTGGTGCGGATTGGTTACCGGCATCCCGAAAACCGGCAGATCGACGGCCAGAGCATGGGGCGCCCGAGCTGGATCGTGGCCGGTAAGCGCTGCCGCCAGTCAGGTGACGAACTGTTCCGACTGGAGTGACGAGCGATGTCTGACGACTCAATTCAAATTTTCGACGACGCGGAGCTCGAGGCACTGCGCGCGGTCGTTGAAAGTCAATCCGCGGGGCGTGGTATGGGTGAGGACAGCCCGGTCACGCAATTCGAGGACGCCTTTGGGGAGCGCCTCGGCAGGAAGTACGTGCTTGCACTGTCTTCCGGCACCGCCGCCAACGAGGCCGCGTTGGCCGGCATCGGCATCGGGCCCGGTGACGAGGTGATCTGCCCGCCCTGCACCTTTATCGCCTCGTCAATGGCCGCCCTTACCCTGGGGGCCGTGCCGGTTTTCGCCGACGTCGATCCGCGGACGCTGATCATCACCGCGGAATCGATCGAAGCGGCCGTGACCGCGAAAGCCAAAGCTGTTGTAGTCGTACATTTGAACGGGCAACCCGCCGAGATGTCGGCCATTCTCGAGGTGGCGCGCAAGCACAATCTTGCGGTCGTCGAGGACTGCGCTCAGGCCTTCGATTGCACCTACCGGGACAGACCGGTCGGCACCTTTGGGACCGCCGCCAGCTTCAGTCTCCAGCAGGGCAAACAGATCACATCCGGCGAGGGCGGCATCATCGTCACAGACGACCCGGAAGTGTACGAGCGCGCGTCATTATACTGCAACTGCGGCATGGCCTGGTATCGTTATGGCCGGGAGGCGCCTCGCGCCGAGCCCGTCGGCGAGCTGATGACGCGCGGCCATTTCGCCATGGGACACAACTACCGGATGACCGCCTGGCAGGGCGCCGTCGCCCTGGCCCAACTGGGCAAGATGGAAAGATTCAATGCCCGGCGCGCGGAATTGGTAGACCTGCTCGAGAACACTTTGGCCGATCTGTCGAATCTCCAATTGGCGCATCGCTACGCCGACACGATACCGATCTATTGGAACTATCCGTTGCGGACAGTCGGCATAACGACCCGCGAGCTCGAGGCGGCGTGCGAGGAAAGCAAGGTGACAATACGCCGCGACATCGAGATCAACTACCTCGAAGTGGTCTACCGGCAAATGGAAGACGAGCGTTGTACACCCGTCGGAGTTCCGTTGCCCGATTACGTTCATTACGGTCTGGGTTTGTGCCCGGAAGCGGAGGCAGCGGCGCAGTACACGACGCCCGTATTCGTGCACCACGGGATGACCGATCCGGACAAGTTGCACCAGTGGGCAACGAGTTTGCGAGACGTGTTGACCCGGCTGAATGGGTGACGCGAGATTGGATGATGGCAGCGGGAAGCTCGGCTTGATGGAAGATTGCATTATTTCGAAAAAATTGCAGATCCTTGATGAACTGTGTGCCGTATCAATAGCGCCCATCGAGGGCTGGACGTCGCGCACCGCGGTCCATGACGGCCCCGGCCGATACACTTATGACAGCCGGTGGGCGCGCACATCACTTCCGTGCAGCTTTGCGGCTGGACAAACTGCGTTTCTGAAGACACGCGTTTCAATTCCCGACTCGGTCACGCTCCGTCGTGCGTATCTTCAATTCGACTTCGAGATGATGGAGGGGTTGCTGGCCGTAGACGGCGAGCCCTATTGTGGCCTGGATGCCAATCACCGGCGGGTTCTAGTCCCGGGAAAAAGCGACTACGAACTCGCGATCGAGTTTGCTTCCGTTCCGGATGTCATCTCCAACTCGGCGCTGCGCTTCAAGCGCGGCTTGTTCAAGGGCGGGTGCATCTGTGTCGTCGATCGCAAGGTCGAGGCCTTCTGCCTCCAGGCACGGTTTGCGTGGGAGACGTCGCGGGTCGCCGGCGACGAACGCACCGTGCGCTTACTCGGCGAGGCTGTCGAGGCAGCGTTGCTGGCAGTTGATCTGACATTGCCCCGGCGCCAGTTCCTGGCCGAAGTTGGAAAGGCTGCCGGCATACTGAAGGACAGGTTGGCTGCGATCGATTCCGGTGCTGCCAATGGTCGGGTCTTTGCAACGGGTCACACCCATATCGACACCGCCTGGTTGTGGCCGCTCAAGGAAACGATTCGCAAGTGCAGTCGAACATTCGCCACGGCCTGCCGGCTGATGGAGCGCTACCCGAACTATTATTTCGCCTGCAGCCAGCCGCAACTCTACCAGTATACCAGGCAGCATTTTCCATCCCTGTACAAGCAGATCAAGAAGCGCGTCCGCGAAGGGCGTTGGGAAACCACTGGCGCCATGTGGGTCGAGACCGACTGCAACGTTCCGTCGGGCGAATCGCTCATCCGCCAGGTGCTCTACGGTCTGGATTTCTTCAAGACAGAGTTCGGCACCCGCCCGCGAAACTGCTGGCTGCCGGATGTGTTCGGGTATCCCGCGTCGTTGCCGGAGATCCTGCGCGGCTGCGGCCTCGACAGTTTCTTCTCGACCAAAATCCACGGCCCGCCATTTCCACGCAATGACTTTCCGCACCACCTGTTCCGCTGGCGCGGACTGGACGGCACCGAGATACTGACGCATCTCCCGAAACTCAAGTACGATTACGTCGGCGCGCCGGACCCGGAACAGCTCACGATCGCCTGGAACCAATACACCCAGAAGGCTGAATACCCGGAAGTGCTTTTTCCTTTCGGTCACGGCGATGGCGGCGGTGGCGTCGCGGAAGTCCAGCTCGATATGCTGAAACTCGCCGAGGACGGCTTCCCCGGTCTCCCCGCGGTGCGAACCGGTCCCTCGGAACAATATTTCGACGAACTCGCCGCCGCCAACCCGGATTTGCCGGTGTGGGACGGCGAGCTGTACCTGGAAGGACATCGCGGCACCTACACGACGCATTCGCAACTGAAGCGGGCGAACCGGGTCAGCGAGCTGTTGCTGCGGGAGGCCGAAATCTTCGGCTCCATCGCGACCTGCAGTGGTTGCCATGCCAGCGGCAAGGGATTTGACGCGACGGTCCTCAGGAAGCCGTGGGAACTGGTTCTGCTGCATCAATTCCACGATATCCTGCCCGGCAGCTCCATCGGCATGGTGTATCCCGAATCGCTGAGCGACCATGCCGGCGCCCAGCGCACGGCACGCAAGGAACTGGACAACAGCCTCGGTCGAATCACCCCGGGAAAAGCCACCGGCAGAAACCCCAATGCCCTGTGCGTCTTCAATTCGCTTTCCTGGCCGCGAACCGATGTTTGCGTGGCAACCGTGCCGGACACCCAAACACCAGCCTGCCTGACCGGGCCGGACGGCAGCGTCTGCCCGGTCCAGCTCATCAGCCGTGACGCCGGCCAGGCGACCATCGTCTTTCAACCCGGAAACGTTCCGCCGATGGGGCACGCGGTCTTCAGGTTTTGCGCCGCCGCCAGCGAGCCGGGATCAACGATGGACGTTTCCGGAAAACGACTGGAGAATGCATACTTCCGCATCGACCTGACACCGCGGGGCGGCATAGCCAGGCTGTTTGACAAAAGGCACAAGCGCGATGTCCTGGTCAGCGGGCAGACCGGAAATGATCTGCAACTGCTGCAGGACGGACCCGAGCACGAAGATGCGTGGAATGTTCACGCGTCAGCCGACAAGCGGCGATATCCGATCGCCGGCCGGGCATCCGTCACGGTCCTCGAAGCGGGTCCCGTCCGCGGTGTTGTGCGGGTCGAACGAACACATCGCGACACGGTGATCAGCCAGGACATCGTCATTTATGCCGAGCTCCCGCGCATCGATTTCGTCACCCGCGTCGACTGGCAGGAGCGGCAGACGATGTTGAAGGTGGCCTTTCCATTGGAAATCCGTGCGACGCAGGCGACGTGCGAGGTGCAGTTCGGCGCCGTCGCGCGGCCCACCCATCGCAACACATCATGGGACGAGGAGAAATTCGAGGTGCCGTGTCAGCGCTGGGTCGACCTCTCGGAGGCCGGCTATGGAGTCAGCCTGCTGAACGATTGCAAGTACGGCTGCGATGTCCTCGGGAGCGTGATGCGGCTGACGCTGCTGCGGGGCACGACGTGGCCGGACCCGGAAGCCGACCGCGGCCATCACGAATTTACCTATTCCCTCCTGCCGCATGCCGGCGACTGGTGCGAGGGTGAGACCGTTCGTCGGGCATGGGAGTTGAACGTGCCGGCTCGGGCAGTGCCTATTCGACGTCCGGAGAGCGGCCGGTTGGAACGCAGCTTTCTGTCCTTGACAGGTGCGGCGGTCGTGGTCGAGGCGTTCAAGCCGGCCGAGGACGGCAGGGGCTTCATCCTGCGCGTGTATGAGCCACACGGCGGCAGGGGGCAAGTCACGGTCAACCTGGACATGGCGGTGTCGAAAGTCTTTGCATGCAACCTGGTGGAGGAAGATGGGCAGGCGATCCCAATCCGCAAAGCAAACTTCCGCTTCGACCTCGATCCTTTCCAGATCCGCGCCTTCCGCCTGCTCGGCGGCTAGCCTGGATTATTCATTTCCGGTTGGCGTCATAACGCCGAAAACCACGGAGCATCAGCCCCTTCTGGTTCTCCTTGCTCGCCTCCGCGGCAAGTTTCTCGGCCTCGGCAGGATTTTTCCTGTCTTCGGTCGTGATGATGACATAATCGTCGGCGTTGCGGTAGCGGTTGATGAATACCGGCCGGGGCTCTGACGACCAGTTCGGTTTCGAACCGTGGATGCAGTTGATATGAAAGAAAATCGAGTCGCCGGCTTTACCCTCGATCGGGGTGGACCGTTCCCACGGCCACACTTTCTCGTTGAGGCCGAGGTGGCTGAAGGTGTCCTCGTGCTCGAGAAGGCCCATTTTGAAGCTGCCCGGTACCACATGCAGGCAGCCGTTCTCGAGATTCGTATCGACCACGTAGGTCAACTGCCCCAGCGGTCCCTCGTAGCGATGCTCGAAATAGGCGCCATCCTGGTGCAGATGCTTGGGATGGCCGCCGACCGCTTCCTTGACCAGGGATTGACCGTCGCTGAATAGCTCGATGTTCGGACCAAGGATAGCCTCCGCCAGATCCAAAGTTGTGGGATCCAGGGCGGTGCGCATGAAAGCGGCGCTGTTGTAGTAATTGATCGGCAGGCACATGATCTGTTTGTCGCGCTCGAATTGCTCCGGTGCGGGCAGCAGCAGTGCACCGTTTGGCGTCAACCACCCCGCTGGAATCGGCTTGGCATCGTCGATCTGCGCGATGGTTTCCTCGATCACCCGGTTGATTTGGCGGCTCATCTCCTCGAGGTGCGGCTTCATGAGCCCGCGAACCACGATGCAGCCATGCTCTCTGTACACAGCTGCGGCCTTTTCGATGTCGAGGTCCGCGGCAGCGAAATCCAAATCGGCGATATCCACGATTGGCAGGTCCGCGTGCTTGGGGTCATTGTCCATGATTGGCCTCGATTCTGTTTCTCCTACAACTGTAGCGACTCAACTGGGAACTGACAACTTCGGAGGTTTTTTCCAAGTTTTGGTAATAATCGGGTGTGGCGGTAATTTCGGCAGAATACCGGGATTACACAATCGCTGAATGGAGGACTGCCGTGAGCGAACTTGGCAGGCAAGCCCGATTGCGGCATACTCGGCGATTTCCTGAAAGTGCGATCGCGGGCTGCACCATGACTCTGCCGCCGGTTGAGATTCACACCGTTGTAGAGGTTGACATTCAGGCGTGTATCA
>CAJWLW010000065.1 GCA_913042885.1 uncultured Lentisphaeria bacterium
TGCTTCCGGTCGGTATTGTCTGGCCGCAGGATCTTCAGCGTCACGGGAGCGCCTTGTGCGAGCTGCAACTCGTTCGTGAGGAAATTCTGGTCGACGATCTTCTGGCCGTCAATTTCGACCAGAACATCGTATGTCTGGATCCCTGCTGCTTCCGCCGCGGATGCGTCCAAGACCCCACCTACAATCGGCGGCCGCACCGCTGTGAAAAAGGGGTAACCCAGCCCTTCGAATTGAGCATTCTTTGCCGGCACGTAGGAAATTTGCTGTTTGCTGCCGTCGCGGATGATGTCGAGCGTAACTTTGCCGTCCGGCGTATAAACGATCATCTCGAACGCCTGTCGTGCACCGTTGTGGAACCCATTACCGTTGATCGAGGTAACCTCGTCGCCGGGCTGCAGGACTTCGAACTCGGGGTTCGCTTTGTTGAGCCCCTTGCTGTCGACGTACGTTTCGGGAATGGACGCGATAACAAAGGAATCGGCCGGCGGCCTGCCCATGACCCCGAAGACCCAGATGAAAACACCGAGGAACAGCCCGAAGCCGATGTTGAACAGCGGTCCCGCGAACGCCACGATAATGCGGTCGATCGGCTTGATCGGCGGCAGTTTCTCGCCGTTTGCAGTAACCGGGGTGTCAGTCGGGTCAAGCTGCGGCAAGGCCACATAGCCGCCGAACGGGAGCATGCTGACGAGAAAATCGATATTCCACTTGCGCCACTTCCACAGGGGCTTGCCGAAACCGATGGAAAAACGCTCGACATGCAGCTTTCGCCATTTCGCTGCCAGCAGGTGACCGAATTCGTGGATAAAAATCGAAAACCCGAAAAAGAAAACAACAAAAATGCTGCGCCCGAAAATTGTCAGAATGTTGAGAAAAGCATCCATTGGAAAACCTGCCGCCGGTGGCCGACGTCGTCCGGGCATTTTGCCGGTATATAGTTTCGTTCAGGGTTTGTACTGTTTGCCGTGGAAAAGAAGCCTTGTGT
Source organism: uncultured Lentisphaeria bacterium (assembly GCA_913042885.1). The sequence goes on from CAJWLW010000065.1 coordinate 986, forward strand.
GAAAATCGAATGGGTAAACGTTAAATATAGACGTTATAAAGCAGGGCTCAAGTAGCTTGCCTGGAAGCGCCAGTCGCCGGCGCCTGATTTTCAGAGAATCGCAGATATGCGACTTGCATTAGGCTGCCGGGATTCCTATACTCTGCCCATACCATATAGTCGCCCGTGCCATCCATTCATCGGTTCGATCAGCACCCCGGATCGTTAGAACAGGCGAGATCGGGGCGGCGCAAATCCCTAAAGGGTGGAGACCATGCTCAAGGCAATCAAGGACCAATACACCTTTCGCATTGTACGCAAAATCGCGGACGGTGGCATGGGCTCCGTCTACGAGGCGATTCAGGACGGGACCAAGGGGTACCAGAAGACGGTGGCCCTCAAGACGCTGCTCACGGACCTCAGCAAGAATGAGAAATTCGTCGAGATGTTTGTAGAGGAAGGCAAACTGGTCGCCGACCTCGTGCATGAGAACATCGTCCAGATTTATCAACTCGGCCGTACGACCGAGGGCTATTACATCGTCATGGAATTCGTCAAGGGCCTGCCGTTGCACGACTTTCTAAGGTCCCATAATCTGACTCGCTCGACGATCCCGGTGCCGCTGGCTGTCTTCATCTGCAGCCGTATCGCCCGCGGCCTGGCCTATGCGCATTCCCGTACCGACGCCTACGGTGAGCCCATGCAGATTGTCCACAAGGACGTCTGCCCAAACAATGTGCTGATCACGACCGAGGGCCTGCCGAAGCTGACCGATTTCGGCATAGCCAAAGCGACCAGTAATCTGATGACGGCCGACGACAAGTCGCTCATGGGCAAGTTCACCTACATGGCGCCGGAACAGGCCAATCGCCAAGCTGTCGATTTTCGTGCCGACCTCTTCTCCCTCGGGGCCGTGTTGTTTGAAATGCTTACCGGTCGCAAGATCCGCGAAGACGATAATCAGAATGTTTTGCTGGCGAAAGCCGGAAAAGGGCATGTCGAGTGGCAACTGCTGTCCGAGGGCCTGGACGAGTCGATCATGGAAATCCTGCGCCGCTGCCTGGCGGTCAATCGTGACGATCGCTATGAGAGTACCCAGGAACTGGCGCATGCCATGGAATACTTCATCTACAAGGACGGCTACGGTCCCACGATCCAAACGCTGGAAGAATACATGAAGGGCAAATTCCCTTACCTCTACCAGTTCAAGAAGAAGGGCCTGCGCAATCCCAACGAGATTCCCACCCATAGCGACATCGCACCGACCTCTGTCACGTCCGCTGCCACTATCATTCTGGACGACGACTGAGCCGGCTCTGTCGTTTTCCATCCCGGCGGCTTTCCCGCCTTTTTATTATTCCGATATTACAACTGTCGCTTTACGCAGAATCGCCAGCCAGCTCAAATAGATACCCGTTATCAGCACCATTATGACGACATTCGGGATCGTCCCCTGTAGCATCCAATGTCACGAAGACAGGGACGGATCGTGATTGCTTGAGAATTGCCTCCCCCGCTGCTGCCTGCCAAGGTGGAACACATTGTGCGCCTTCTCCTGTTGATGTTTTCGCAGACGAAACACTCAGCATGGAGGCTGTATACAGTGAAACGGTTCGATTATACCTCTCAGTCCTTTCTCGGCTATCACGCGGCTGAAAAGACCAACAGTGAGCGAATACTTGCGGAAGCCCTGGACCTCCAGGGCCTAGAAGAACGCGCTCTCGATCACGTCGAAAACGCATTGGCTGCTGCATTAACGAAACGCGTCCATGCAGATTCTGTCACCGTCGACTTTCTCATCGGCTGCGACCGTGAAATCAGCGAGCTCCGTGAGCGCGTTGCCTGCCAAGCGCAGTTTGTTGAATTCGCCCGTGAAGTCGCCGAGGACTCCCGTGAGGAGCTCAAGGTCGCTACCATGGAATGGAAAAGATTCAACAGCTGACATCAACCTTAAGCCGATGCCTGGACGACGGCGAACAATCGACGCGACCAGAAGCGGGTTGATCACCTGAACATGAGTACGCGCAATGCGGATCTTCATCAATCGTTCGATCGCTGCCCTTTGCCTTGGACTCACAGCGTTCACAGTAGTTACTGGCGACCTTGCCTTTGGACTGACACCACTGCTGGACAAGGTTGCAGTGGAGGAAGCTGAACAAGCCGAGGACGCGGCCGCCACCGCCGTGATTCGGCTCGAAGAGCCTGCAGCCCGGGCGTTGATCGACAAGCTTGAGAGCGGACGCCAACGCTTGAAGGAAGAGGGCAAACAGATCGAGATGCGCCGTCAGAGCCTCGAAGCTCTCGAGGCGAATGCCCGGCGGCTGCGGAAAACCCTCGATGATACCGAAACGCGCATTTCCACGATTCTCGATAACATCGACGAAACCGAAAAAGCGAATCTCAAAGGACTGGCGCATCTTATTTTGCAGATCGAAGTCGAGGCCGGGCACTAATCTGAGTATCGTTGCCGACAAGGATCCATCTGGGCTGTTGTCGAAGGCGGGGGAGAAAAGTCATGGGATGGACAATATGGAACGAAAATTGCGCACCATTTAGATAGTGATGAGCCCCGAATGAATTAAAAATCTGTATGCCTGAACGGCGGGAATCGAGACAATGAACGATAATTCCGTTTCATCTGCCAATGGACGTGTACTTGTCATGGATGATGAGTTCGGGATTCGCGATGTCGTCGATTCGCTGCTCCGGATGGGCGGTTATGAAGTAACTTGTGTCGAGGACGGTGAACAGGCCCTCGATGCATTGACTGCCGCCATCGAAGCCGGCTGGCGCTTCGATTCAATCATCATGGACCTCCACATCAACAAGGGCGCCGGCGGTCTCGAGATCATCGACGCGGTGCGTGATATCGATCCCGATATCAACGCGATCATCACCAGTGGCAACCTGATCTGCAGCGATGAACAGGATCTGACCACCGACTACCTGTCGTATGGTTTCGACAATGCGCTTACCAAGCCCTTTGACTTTACCGAGCTGCTCGCCATGGTTGCGGTCGGCTGTCGGCCCAAGGGTGAATCCCGAGAAAGTGACCAGATTCAGAAGAGCGTTGGCTGACACATCCGCGCGGGTTGCGTCGTAACACGCGGCCGGAACGGGAAAAAACAGCGCGGCTCATCGAGCTGCTGCAGATTGCCTGGCCGAACATTGCAAGAGCCAGGCTCCTTTGGACCGAATGCGAATCGAATCCGGCCTTTCTGCAAGAGGTTTCCGGCAACACTTCGGTAATCGTGGTCCAGTGCCTCTGATGACCACAACTGCCGCCGCTGTTTGGCTGTGCTATCCGTTGTCGATGATCCAGGGAATGATCGAGCGACACGGTGTCACTACGGGAATCCATCTTTGTCCGCTTGATTCGATGGATTAAGGAGGGGGGATTGTGACTTTCGAGGGAATGATGCTCAGGAGAAAGCCATCTGCTGCACAGCCGACCTGGGGTGGAGACGGCCGTCTTTGTCGATTTCCCAGCCGGTGATGTTCAGCACGACGTTCAGATCGGCGTGAAGCTGCTTTTGATCGACGGCTTCGAAGTCGAATGCCGCGACCTGTTTCAGCACAACTTCGACGAACGCATACACCGGCTCACCTGTCGCTGCTACGATCTGTGCTTCCGCCAGGGCATTGTAAAGCATTGCGGGCTTGCTCGGCTCCCCGTTGGTGGTTGGTGGCTCCAGACCAGTTCGCACCAGCATGGCGCCAAAGTCCGAAGTCGAGGCAACTGGCGCCAGAAGCGCCACCAACTGTTCCAGCAGCGCGGGAGAAACAACAGAAATATCAGACATAGCATAGTCCGGGATTAAATCAATATTTACACACAACGGCGGGAATTATAGGAATTACACCATCAGAATTCAAGTATTTTTTTTCGGGCCTGCGATGGCTAATTATTTTCTGCTGCCTTGACGCGGTTTTGTTATTCTGTGCTGCGCAGGCCGTGTTTCCGACGCCGCTCGATATCGTGGCGGCTGATTCGCTGCCCAACCTCTTGAGGCGGCAGGTCCACAACAGAGCTCCGGGGGGGTGCTTCTGCATTCCGGGCTCAGCGCAGTTCGATGGGCAGCTCCTCGGCCAGCCTGGCACGGATCTTTTCGTGCGCCTTGTTGACGTCGTTGTCCTTCAGCGTGCGGTCCGCAGCACGGAAGGTCAGTGAGTACGCCATGCTCTTGCGGCCGGCACCGATGGTCTCGGGGTCGTGGAAAATGTCGAAAAGCTCGACCTTCTCCAGTATCTTCACGCCGACGCCGTTGATCAGATCGATGACTTTCTGGTGTTCCAGCGATTCGTCTGCGATGAAGGCGACATCACGGCTGGTGGCAGGGAACGGTGCCAGCGGCGCATACTTTGAAGGAGCGCTCTGCATCGCCAGTACGTTGTCGACATTCACCAGGGCCACAAGCAGGGGCATCGTGATGCGCATCTCCTCGATCTGTGCGGGCGTGACCTGCCCGAACACTGCCAGGACAGTGTCGTTCACCACGACTTCGGCACCGGCGCTGAACGCGAAATGCGTCGTCGGCCGTATGATGTAGTCGGTGATCCGGCGGGCCTGCAGCCAGTCCTCGAGCAGCCCGCGCAAGTCGAAAATGTCGTAGGTGACCTGGCGCTCGGTCGAGAATCGTTCCGGATTTTTCAGGCCGGTCAGCGCGATCGCCGCTTCGTTGCGCTCCTCAGGATCACCGGGCATACCGCGATAGGTGCGGCCGAGCTCGAACAGTGCGAGATGCGGATTCCCGTGCGCGATGTTGTGGGCCACAGTGTCCAGAATCGCATGCAGCAGGGAAGGGCGCATGACGCTCATCTCGCTGCTCAACGGATTCTCCAAATGCAGCATGCAGCCCGGATCGTACGCAGATTTCGCGGTCACAACGTCGGTGGCCACAGTGCTGTAGGTGAGACATTCGTAGAGACCGAGCGTCAGCAGTTCGTTGCGCATCAGTTCGAGAGCGTAGTAGGCATCTTCGACACGCTCACCACCGATACGTGCGGCTGGCGGCGCAGTCGGAATGTTGTTGAGTCCATAGATCCGCGCCACCTCTTCGATCAGATCGACTTCCCGCACCAAATCGAGACGGAAAGAGGGAATACTCACGGTGCAGCTGTCGGCGCCACTATCTTCGATCGTCAGCCCCAGGCGCGTGAAAATCTGCTGTGTTTCCTGGTCGGACAGACTTACGCCGAGCAGTCGCTCGACCTGGCTGTAACGGCAGGACAGTACCGGCGGCGAGTACGGACCTTGCCGCACATCGATAACACCCTCGATCAACGTGCCGCCGGCGTACTCGCAGATGAGCTGCGCGGCGCGACGGCTTGCGTAGTCGACCATCTCCACGTCGACACCGCGTTCGAAGCGATAGGAGGAGTCGGTCGACAGGTCCAGCTGGCGCGAGGTTGCACGGATATTGACCGCGTCGAAGGCCGCGCTCTCCAGAAGCACACGCGTGGTGCCCTCGTTGATCTCGCTGTTCTGCCCGCCCATGACCCCGGCCAGGGCGACGCCGCCGGCCGCATCGGCGATCAGCAGATTGTCTGTCGTCAGTTTGTGCTCGCTGTCGTCCAGGGTCGTAATGGTCTCGCCGTCGCCGGCACGGCGGATGATCAGCTCATCGCCGTTGAGTCTGTCGCAGTCGAAGGCGTGCAGCGGCTGCCCGCATTCGAGCAGTACGAAGTTGGTGATGTCGACGACGTTGTTTATCGGGCGCAGGCCGACAGCGCGCAGGTATGTCTGCATCCAGTCGGGGCTCGCACCGATGGTCACGTCCTTGATGAGCCGGGCAGTGTAGCGCGGGCACAGATCCGCATCGGCAACCGTGACCTTGAATTCGCTGGCTATATCCGTACCCGCTGCCGCAGCGGTATCGACGGAGGGCATTCGAAGTTCGGAGCCAGTGATCGCGCCGATTTCGCGGGCGATGCCGATGTGCGACAGCCAGTCCGGTCGATTGGGTGTCACTTCCCAGTCGATGACCGTGTCCGTACCGATGACGTCGCGATACGCTGTGCCGATCGCCGCATCGGCGTCGACGATGATGATCCCGTCGTGATCGTCGCCGAGTCCGAGCTCGTCCTGAGCGCACAGCATGCCCATCGACACCTGGCCGCGAATCTTCGATTTCTTTAACTTCATGCCGTTGGGCAGGCGTGTGCCGACACGGGCCAGTACAGCGAGCTTCCCGGCGGCACAGTTCGGTGCGCCGCAGACAACATCGACAAGCTCGCCGCTGCCGTCGTCGACTTTGCAAAGACTGAGCCTGTCCGCATCCGGATGTTGCTCGCGCGACTCGATACGGGCGACGACAACGGAGTCGGGCAATGCCCCCTTCTCCTCGATGCCCTCGACCTCGAGGCCGGCCATGGTAAGCTCTTCGGTGAGCTGCCGGGCGTCCCAGTCGATGTCGATGTAGTCACGAAGCCATGTACAGGAGGTTCTCATAAGACATTTAATCTAACGTCAGAACGGGAAAGACAAAGACGGCCAATGCTGGTAAATTCTATGCATGGCCCGAACACCCGATGACAAATTGACCATTGCGAATCAGCACTTCCGCTGCACGGACTGCGGGCGTTGCTGCCGCGACTGGTATGTGACGTTGCTGCCCGATGACAAGCGGCGGCTGTCGAAGCTGCAGTGGCGCCAGGAAGACCAGGTCCCGGAAAACTTCATCGCGACGGTGAATAAGAAAGAGTACATCGCCCACCGCAGCGACGGTACCTGCATCTACTTCGATCGCGACGCCGGCAACTGCATGATTCATGCGCGCCACGGCGAAATCATCAAGCCGCTCGGCTGCCGTGTTTACCCGTTCAATATCGTTGCTGCCCTGGACAACGAACACTCCGTCATGGCGCGCTACGATTGCCCCGCTGTGCGGACCGACGAGGGGCAGCCGCTCAGCCAGTCGAAGCGGCAGATAGATCGGTACATCGAGGACCTGCGCATCGGTGACGGGTTCGACCGTTACGATCGCGAAGGCCTCGATGCCGACGCAATCCGAAAAGTTGTCGCCGGCGTTTACAAGCTGGTGATTGACAGTCCGACGCTGGCCTGCCCGGCTGCCGTGACTGCTGCGAACATTGCGGCCTATCGTCTTGAACAGCTCGGGACGGACTTTTTGAACGATGTAAATCCGAATAGGTTTCTCGAATCCTTCCTTCGGCGGGCGGTTGCCGACAGCCTCGAAATGTCGCCACCGAAGCATGTCAGCAACGTTGAGCGCTGGCGGTTTATGGTGTTATTCACTGCCTACATGCGGCGTGACGAATCATTGATAGGGCAGGGCCTCCGCGGTCGGGCGCGGCGGGCCGGGGCGATCATGCGGATGATCCTCAAGTCCGGCAATCTGCACGAACTCGGCGAGGAGCATCCCGACATGGCGCTGCACAGCCGCGAGTTGTTCGAGATGCCGATCGTCAATCTCGAGGAAGTGGACTGGTCGCTGTACCGGGAGATGATCAAGGTGCGCCTGCAGACCTATCAGTTTTTCGGCAACGCTAATTTCAATGCCGGCATTTATTCCGGCATGCAGCTTTTGTTGCTGACCTTTCCACTGGTCATTGCCGCTGCCAGATGGCACGCTGCAGCGCGCCACCGCACCCGGCTCGAGTTGCTGCCGGTAGATGTTGATTATGCGGTTGGCGCGATCGATCACGCCTTCGGCCGCGCACAGGTCTTGAATATGGGGTTTTATCGTATGCTGTCGCGCCAGATGGTAGATATCGATTCCTATCGGCGTCTGGTGTGGTCGCTGCTGAGGGGAGCGTAGATATCCCAAGAGCGCCGCCATCCTGCCCGCTCTTAATCAAAAAAGCAGGCTCTGCAAGACCGGACTTATTATCCATAGGGTGGCAGGCGCGACACATACAGAACGGTTCAGTAGCGAATATTCCCAGTCTTTTACTACTCAGCCCCCAACCATCGGCACAAACCGTACGCTGCCGGCAAAGGACACAATGAAATCATCGCCGTTTCGTTGATGAATCTCCAGCCGTTGCTCATAGGCGCCGACCGGCAGGATCATACGGCCGCCGTCGATCAGTTGAGCCCGCAGCCTCGGCGGCATTTCCGCGGGTGCGCATGCCGCGATGATCCCGTCGTAGGGCGCATGCTCCGGCCAGCCCCCCCGCCCGTCGTGACAAGAGACCTGGATGCGGTCATATCCATTTTCCCGTAACACCTCGGTGGCGTGTGTTGCCAACTCGGGCAGGATCTCGACAGCAAACACGTGCATCCCCAATTCGGCGAGGAGAGCTGCCTGGTAGCCGCAGCCAGCGCCAATTTCCAGAACCTTGGCGCCTGGGGTAAGCTCGAGGCATTTGATCATGTGCGCCACGATGAACGGTTGCGAGATCGTCTGGCCGTGGCCGATATCGCAGGGCTGGTCCTGATAGTTGTCGATGCTGCTGTAGGGTGCTGGAGGAAACAGATGCCGTGGCACCCTTCCCATCGCATCAAGGATCGTGGGGTTGGTCATGCCGAGCTGGTGCACCCGCTCGATCATACATTTCATGGCGGTTTCGTAGTTCATCCGGTCAGTCGGGCATCTGTGTGGTTGAAGTAATAAAACGGTGAATCAAATCTACAATGAGTTGTTGTACGACGGGAGAAAAGTCGGATTGCCGCTCGTTGGTAAACTAACCTGATACATGACTTTTTACTGTCTGGATGTCGCGCACGCACGACCCGGCCGTTGCTTTTTTCCTTCTGGTAAAATGCAGAGGAGGCGATTACCGTGACATGTGTGGGCAATGCCATTCACACGATCAAAACAGACGTGGCCGCCGAGGATTGAATCTCTCTAACGCTGCGCCAGCCTTCCAACCATTTCGTTTTTCATGCATTACAACACGCTCATGGCGCTCGTCGTTATAGCCGCGGTTGTCGCGGCTGGGTTCGCCTGCGGCATGGCCGCGACAGAGACGAAGATGGGGTTTCGCGTCCTCCGGTACATCGGCATTGGCGGACTGGTGCTGTTCACCGGACTGATCGTTACCGCCGTGTTCGGAGCACACCTGGAGCCGGCGAACCGGATCTTGTTGTTCTGGGCGTTGCTGGTCTCGGTCGCTCTATGCGGCGTGGTATTCTCCGCCGGCCTTGCCGGCTGCTGCCGCAAGGCGCACCGCCGCGCCGGTGCCATGCTGTTGGTACTGGTCGGATTGCTGCTGCCGATCATCGGCATTGCCATCGGCGCCAAAGAGCTATTGACGAATTGACGATGCTGTTGCTGTGCAGGTGAATCTTGCGTAGAAACGAATAACGCCGGAACCCTATCCCAAAAAAAACAGAAAAAGCTTGCAATTCGACAAAAAATTTCGCATAATGCAATTGGGTATGTTGAAAATGCACCAGCACAGCACCTTCCCAAAAAATGGGACTGGGAAACTTTGGTGAATTTTCTTCATCCTCTCGTCAGGTGTTTACGAGACAACAGCAATCAACTAAATGGTGTGTGGAATCTTCCGCATTCAAGACAACGAGGAAGTTTTATGAAAGCGTTACTCACAGCAATCATCGCCGTCGCTATGCTCGGTGTCGTTGGACAAACATCCGCCTTCGAGATCGCGATCGAGATTATTCACATGGAAGCGGTCGAAGCTGGCGGCAGCGGCGAAAGCATTCACCGAGAAGCTGGATATCCGTACGACTGGGCTTCCGCTGCCGTCGACGAGTGCATGCAACTCAATATTAGCGGTGGCCCGGGACTGACACAGTTGTATCCCAGCACGGGGGAGCCGGTGCGGACACAACACTACGTAATCAATCGGGATCCGGGATTTCATCTACTTGCTGGACGCTGTCACGGCGGCACAAACTTCACAGTCCTGGCCGACGGTGCCATCCTCATCGGTGTGCCGCAAGTTGCCACCACCGGCCCTTCTGAGGCATTGATCGACGTCTCGGATGACCCGAACAATGATTATTTTGTACTGGTGAAAGCTACTAACCTTGATGGATCAGGCGGCGGCAGCGCTGGTCCCGCTGGTCCCGCTGGTCCCGCTGGCGCACAGGGCGACGCTGGTCCCGCTGGTGCTACTGGCGACACTGGTTCTGCTGGCGACACTGGTTCCGCTGGCGACACTGGTTCCGCTGGCGACACTGGCTCCGCTGGCGCACAGGGGCCGCAGGGCGACGCTGGTGCTGCTGGTGCTGCTGGTGCAACTGGAGCCGATGCCCCGTGCAAGCCGTGCGCTGATGTGGCTGCCGCCGCAGTTGACTTGTCCTGCAAGATTCTGGATGTCAACCCGGCGACCAATATTCAGGAGCTTCGGGATACTGCGCAGGTCGTTGTTGATACACTGCAAATCAGCACCAACGTCTGCGAGCCGGACTGCGATATCGGCGTCGAAATCGATGCGGCTATTGACGCCAAGCTGAATCCATAAGCGACGACCGACAGCCCCTATCCCTTCAGGTGCTGGCAGCGCCCCCTTGCTGTCATCTGGTTGCGATTGTCACCGTCGAAGGTGACAATCGTGTGACCAGAGTGGCAACGAAGTCCACTCCAGTGACCGCCTGCAACTGGCAGTGGACAAGGGGCAGGATTGACCCCGTTTCAGTTTGCATGCCCCCCCCTCGGGATATGCTCCAGCAGTTCCGAAAAGCAGTTTCCTATCAGCTTCTTACCACCGAGCAGATCAACCTTTATCAAACTCAAGAAATGGATGGAGATTTATTCCCTGGTAGCGGCGCTGGCAGGAAATAAAACCATTCCTGAAAAACGTAGATTCTCATGCAGAACCCCCAGAAACTTGTGCCGCGTTGGATGCGTGCGGCTTCTCTTGCGGCCGCAGTTGCCATCCTTCCGATCGGCTTTGCCCAAGCCCAGGAGCACGACCGTGGCACCCACGAGCAACGCGAAGCGCGCCACCAAGAACCCGGTTCCAGCATCAGCGTCGAGGAATACCGACGTGCTGAAGTGGGAATCCGTAAAGCCGTCGAAAGTGGCGAGGTTTCCAGGGAGGATGCCGAGAAGCGTCTCATTGAGATGCGCAAGGCGATCCGCAGCGAGAAGTAGACCGAGTAATCGCGAGCAATTCGCCTGTATATGCGAAGAAGAACAAACATGGTTTGCCCTTCTTTTTCATTTTTTCAGGTAGAAACTTAAACTCCATTATCTCAGTTCTGCCGCTCTGCCGCTCTGCTGTTCTGTCGGTCGCTGCTCATTCTGCCTTCGCCGCTTTCTGCTTCTCGATCCGAATGCTAATTGACAGCAGATGAGCTTCCCCGTCACACCGCCGCGACCATCTCTGATGGACGGATCTCCGGTTTGTCTTCCGCAGCGGATCCAGCATTTCGGCAGGGATTTCACAGGCACAGGCAGTTAAGGCCTTGCACTTAGTTTTCCCCAGAGCTATTGAGGACGGCGGAATTGCGGCGAAAATCATGGCGGTAATGGCGGCGTATTTTCGCGGAGTGAGCTCCGCCTGGGTACAATCTGGGTACAATCCAAAATCTAAAAGTCAAAGATAGGCACACGAAGACAAAGTGCGTCAGCCTGCATGCCCAGATACCAAAACGCCTGAAACCAAGCTATATCAAGGTTTCAGGCGTTGTGAATTGGCGGGGTTGACGAGACTCGAACTCGCAACCTCCACAGTGACAGTGTGGTGCCCTAACCAGTTGAGCTACAACCCCAATACACAATCTGGTTACTAAAATATCCTTGGTTAGGCCGGCTGCAAATAGGAGTTTGGAACAAAAAATGGTTGCCCGGGGGTTGTTTCATGAGCAGGCAGGATACCTGCGCTCGTAGGGCTTGCCATTTCGCTTGGACGGAATATTATGCGGTATGAAATTTTCGTCTGCTCTCTGCTTTCTCTTGCTGCCGCTGGCGCTGGCCGCCGAGCCGGTCATCGGTACGGTCACTGCCAACCGTCTGAATGTGCGACCGAAGCCCGGCACCAACTACCAGGTGTTGTGTGAGCTCGAACGCGGTGCGTTCGTCACGATAGTCCGCGAGCTCGACGATTGGTACGGCATTCTGTGTCCACCGGAAGGAAGCGCCTGGATACCGGCGTCGCGTCTCGACGGCAACGGGGCCACGACCGCCGCCACGCGAGTCTATGCCGGGCCAGGGACGCTGTATGCCAGTTACAACAGGTTGCCGGCAGCGACGCAGGTGACCGTGGTCGAGAGCCGCGACAAGTGGCGGCGAATCGAGCCGCCGGCGGACAGCGTGGCCTGGGTCCACCGCAGTTATGTTGCTTTACCAGAGCCTGAGCCGGAACCCGAGCCGACAGTTGTTGAAATCCGGCCGCTGCCGGCGCCGAAGGATGTCACCATCCATCGGATTCAGCCGAAACCGCAGGACGGGCCGTTGGCGTATTTCGGCGACGCCAAGAAGGTGAGTAAGTCCGGCGTGATCGTACCGCTTGGCACCGAAGGCTCGCCGTGGGCCCACGCGCTGGCCGTGCATCTCAATGATACGTATTACCCGCTGTCCTATCTGAAGGCGGAAGACATCGACTTCAAGAAATGGGAGTGGCGGTCGGTCACGATCGACGGGACGCAGCACTGGGTCAAAGGCTGGCCGCGACCGCTGATCGAGGTGGATGAGATTGAGGATGTGCGATGAGTCGGAAGAAGGAGAAAGATAGGTAACGGAATTAGGGTAACCGAATTAGTTGAATACATAAAGATTGGCAACAGAATAAAATTATTCTTTGAACGCTTCCACGGCGGCTTCAATCGTTTGGTCGATGATTTCGTTGCTGTGCATCAGACTTGTGAAGCCGGCTTCGTATTGTGAGGGGGCAAGGTAAATGCCGCGTGTCAGCATGGCGTTGAAGAACTTTGCGAATGCCTCGGTGTTTGCCGCACTGGCACTTTCCCAGTCAGTGACCTGAGCCGCCGTGAAATATGTGCAGAACATCGCGCCGACCCGGGTCTGATAGACCGTCCGCCCGGCGGCGGCGGCGGCCTCCCCGATGCCGCGGCACAGACGTTCGGCTTGGCCGATGATCTTTTCCAACACACCGGGGCGTTGCAGTATCTGCAACGTCGTGAGCCCGGCGGTCATCGCCAGGGGATTGCCGCTCAGCGTACCGGCCTGATACATTGGACCGGCCGGCGCGACCAGGGACATCAGGTCGGATCGCCCGCCGTACGCCCCGACGGGCAAGCCGCCGCCGATGATCTTGCCCAGCGTTGTCAGATCCGGCGTCACGCCGTACAGCGCCTGGGCACCGCCGCGATCGACGCGGAACCCGGTCATGACCTCGTCGAAGATGAGCAGCGCGCCATGGGTGCTGGTGAGCTCGCGCAAGCCGTGCAGAAAACCGTCGGCCGGTGGCACCACGCCCATATTGCCTGCAACCGGTTCGAGGATGACACCGGCAATGGTGTCGGGATTTGCATCGAACAGTGTGCGGACGGAATCGAGGTCGTTGTAGTCGGCGATCAGCGTGTCGCGGGTGGCGCCCTCGGGGACGCCCGGACTGTCGGGCAGGCCAAGGGTGGCGACGCCGGACCCGGCCTTGACCAGGAGCGCATCGGGATGGCCGTGATAGCAGCCGCTGAATTTGATTATCTTGTCACGGCCAGTGGCGGCGCGCGCCAGGCGGATGGCCCCCATGGTCGCCTCTGTGCCCGAGTTGACGAAACGGATTTTATCGATTGACGGCACCATCTCGCAGACCAGTTCGGCCAGGTCGATCTCGCGCTTGGTCGGGGCGCCGTAACTGGTGCCCCGATCGATCGCGTTCTTGAGTGCGGCGGTGACTTCCCGGTGGGCGTGCCCGAGAATGAGCGGCCCCCAGCTCATGACATAGTCGATGTAGCGGTTGCCGTCGGCATCATAGAGGTACGGCCCGCTGCCACGCTCGATGAACAGCGGCTGACCGCCGACACTGTTGAAGGCGCGTACGGGTGAGTTGACGCCGCCGGGCATGGTTGCCTTGGCCTGGGCGTAGAGTTGCTCGGAACGGGTGCGCTGCATCGGTCGATTCTTTGTTGGAGATGGTGTATGAGGTGGCAATCATACTCTTGCGGCGGCCGCATCGCAAATATGCCGAGTGGAAACGGCTGGGTCATTGTGGCCTCAACGCCTCGACCGGGGCATAACGGGGACATCAGGGCATTCGAAACATATAGCTATTTTACAATCGGCTGTTTCACCGATCCTCGTACCAGCGGTCACGGTAAACCACCAAATTCCGGTCGTCGAAGCCTGGTGTCATGCCCGCCCGCGTAATGTCGTTGGCTGCTGCATTGTCGTCGAGTGGCAAAAGCCAGTGTCTTGGCGGACCATCGCCGTGCTCGATCAAAATTACCCGTTGCGCGTTGGGTGCCCAGGAAAGCACGTCGAGTTGGAAATTTCGCTGCCGCGCGAATGGCAGCCGAATTGAACGTTGCTCGCCCGCTTGCAGACTGTAGATCCACAATCGATCACCCAAACTGTCCCAGGGCGTGCACATGACAAGGTCACCGTCCGGTGACCAGGCGGAAACGCGCAGATTTCTTCCTGCCAGCGGTACCCGTTTGGCAGTCCCGTCCAATCCGAGGACCCACAGTTCCAGGCCACCGTCAGCTGCGGCTCTGTCCATGGTTGCGTCGAGAGCCGCGACAAGGGCAATGTGATGCCGGCCGGGACTGACGCGATAATTGCTGTGATACTGCCAGGATCTGCCGGGACCTATTCGTGCCGCGATGCCCCAGTCGTGGTCTGCGGTCGGGATTACCAGTGCCAGAGCGTAGCCGGCTGCGACCGGATCATCAGGCCACAGCAGCGTTGCCGGGGTGTTGGCAACATGTGCGGCAGCGCGAGTGTCATCGAAAAGCGGCAGAGCGGCGACGAGATCGGCTGTTCGTGTCTCTGTATCCCAGGCGAACAGGTTGCTGCTGCACTGGAAATAGAGGATCTGCTCGGAGGCCCATCCCCATACCTTCATTGGCTGTTCCCAGTTGAGGATGTCGTCGATCCTGACGCGACTTTCCGATTCCAGATCGACGACGGTCACCGTGTCGTTCTCATTGAGCGCCAGGTATCGGCTGTCGGGTGACCATTTGCCGGGCATCCCCTTTTTCAGCGTTTGGCGGTTGCCCTTGCGGCTGACGACGTGCAGTGCCGTCTTGGTCAGGTGCCCGGTGGTGGTCGTAGTCAATGTCTGGGCGCGCTCGCCGTCTGGCGAGAGATTGTGGATGGAGGTGCTTCGGCAGCCGCTGGCAAGGATAATCAGGCACGGGATCAGGCAGAAGTGAATGCGAAAGGAGCCGTGAGTCATTTTTATTCTTCATGTGCATGACCGTCGCTGCTTGGCATGCCGGTCAAAATTCTGATTCCGAGAGTGAGTGGCCGCAGTTTACCGGCGCAGCCACTCGAGTTCCATGATATCCGGATCGTTCCGGAGCCTTTCGAGTTCTTTGCGGATGGCATCGGCGCGGCGGAGTGCGGCTTCGTCGCGGTTTGAACGTAACTTGATGTACTCACCGTAGCCGATCAACCGCTGAATAACCGTGACCAGTTTCGGGTGGGCCATGTACTTCAGCTCATCCAGCTCCGCAGTGATCCGATTGAAGTCGCTGGTGTCGTTGCCGTCATACTGGTATTGTCGATCGGGCGCCATGAGTGCCAGGTAGGGCCAGCTCAACGCCGAAAATTCCGCGAGCGTCCGTTCCAGTGACAGATGCTTCGGCAGCTCGCCCTGGATCTCTGACAGAAGGATGCGTGCCGATAGATGATTGGGGGCGAGCGTCAGGATCTCATTCAGACTTTTCCGGATCCGTTGGTTGCCGCGAACGTTGCCGCCGTGCTTTTTCATGTAGGCCTGTACTTTCACAAAGGCATCGATAGACGCCGCCAGTTTTTCGTTGTGATCGGTGCGGACAAGCTGAACAGCATGCCGGGCGTGGGCAACTGAAAAAATCTGCATCTGCCAGACGATATGGCGCTCACCGGTCAGCATCAGGTCGATGACTTGCCGCTGGTTGGCAAATGGCACAGCTGCGTACTGGCAGCTGCCCTCGTAGGCGCCGCGGAGTCGCGCGTTGATATCGCCGACGTCACGGGTGCGGCCGTCCAGGAGCATATCGCCGATCACCGCGCACCGGTCATTGAGCTCAAAGCCTTCCCGCAACGTTGCCAGGAGAACGACGAACGCCAGACTGGAGGACGGTACGTCCTGCGGGAGATAGCTGTCCGACAAACTGAAGTCGACGGTGCTGTCCGACGGCCACTCGTCGCCGTATAGATTGCCGACGAAGCGTGCCGCCTCATTCATGACCACAGCCATGTCCGCCTTGATCCCTGTGGCGGCCCGGGCAGTTTGTTGGGGCGCCGATTTTGGTTCGACTCTGGCAGTCAGTATCGCCTTGAAACCGACCGGCCCGGTGTCGCCGAGTTTCAGCAGAACGGTCGTGACGCTCGCCTGATTGCGGCCGAACTCGGCACCCGTGGATGTGGCTCCGAGGCAAATGAGAAATATTGAAAGGCAACGGTACATGTCGGAGAGAATGTCGAAAGGTTTGAAAGTGTTATACTCTATCGTGTCTCTGATCACGATGTAAGTTGCAACGTTCCGTCGTGTCTCCATATTAATGGCTCAGATCAACTGACTACCGCCCACACCCGAGGAATCCATGACCAACTGCACGATCTCCACATCCCGCGGCGACATTCAACTCGAACTGTATGCCGACAAGGTACCGAACACCGTCGCCAATTTCGTGAAGCTCGTCGCCGACGGCTTTTACGACGGCCTGATCTTTCATCGCGTGATCGATGATTTCATGGTTCAGACCGGCTGTCCCGAAGGTTCCGGACAAGGCGGTCCTGGTTACCAGTTCGAAGACGAATTCGATGCCGAGCTCCGGCACGATACTCCCGGGATCCTGTCGATGGCCAACTCCGGGCCGAATTCGAACGGCAGCCAGTTTTTCATCACCCATGTCGCAACGCCGTGGCTCGATGACAAGCACAGCGTTTTCGGCCGCGTCACCGACGGGCAGGACGTCGTCAATGCGGTTGAGCAGGGCGACATCATGAACAAGGTGTCGGTCGAGGAAGCGTAAGATAAGGGGTTCGTCAGGTGTCAGGTGTCAATCGGGAATGTTCGGCACCTGCCACTGGCCGCTTGTAGGACACGCTGAGTCGGTCGCAGGGCCGTCTCTTCCTCATACCTGAAACCTGATACTTGAAACCCTACCATGCCTGAGTTCGTCTCAATCGTCGGGGCCCGGCCGCAGTTCATCAAGGCTGCGGTGGTGTCACAGGCGCTCGGCGATGCCGGTGTCGACGAGTGGCTGGTACACACCGGCCAGCACTACGACGACAATATGTCGAAGGTTTTCTTCGATCAGCTCGGCCTGCCGCGGCCAGACCAGAATCTCCGGATCGGCGGCGGTTCGCATGGGGTGCAGACAGCTCGGATGCTCGAGGGGATCGAAGCGGCTTTACTCGACCGCCGGCCGGCTGGCATGCTGGTCTACGGCGATACCAATTCCACGCTCGCAGGCGCACTTGCTGCGGCCAAGCTCAACATCCCTGTCGCCCACGTCGAGGCCGGCCTGCGCTCCGGTGATCGTACCATGCCTGAGGAAGTTAACCGCATCGTTGTCGATCATGTTTCAGCCGTGCATTTCGTTCCCACACAGACGGCCGTCGACAATCTCAAGCGTGAAGGCGTGGCAGCCGGCGGTATCCATCTGGTTGGTGACGTGATGTACGATGCGGTCCTGCAACACAGTGCCCGCGCCGAGGCGGAAAGCACGATCCTGGCCGAGATTGGTGTTGCGCCGCAGGGATACATACTGGCCACCGTCCACCGCGCTGCCAACACGGATGATCCGCAATGCCTGCAGGCGATTTTTGCGGCCCTCGAGGCGATCAGTCACGAAGTGCCAGTCGTCGTGCCGGTGCATCCGCGTACGCGCCAGGCTCTATTGCAGGCGGGCGCGGCATTAGCTGCGCCGGCGTTGCACATGATCGATCCCGCCAACTATCTCGACATGCTGATGCTCGAGAAACAGGCGCAAC
>CAJWLW010000066.1 GCA_913042885.1 uncultured Lentisphaeria bacterium
CAGCAGCGAATTCCGGCTGCGCCCGCAACTGCGCTTCACGCGGATAGTCGAATGGCACCTCGATATCGGCGACGATCTTGCCCGGCTTGGCGCTCATGATCAGAATACGCTGGCTGAGGTAGACGGCTTCGAAGACATTGTGGGTCACGAACACTGCCGTCCAGTTGCGCTCCAGCCACAGCCGCATGAGCTCGTCGTTGAGATCCTGCCGGGTCATTTCGTCGAGGGCACCGAACGGTTCGTCGAGCAACAGCAGGCGCGGTGATGTGACCAGTGCACGGGCGACCGACACACGCATGCGCATGCCGCCGGAAAGCTCGGCGGGGAAACTTTTCGCAAAGGCCTCGAGACGGACCAGCTTCAGCGCATCATTGACCAGTTGCGTGTGGTTTTCACCGGCGACACCTTCGATCTCCAGAGGCAACGCGATATTTGCTGCCGCGGTGCGCCACGGCAGCAGCCGGGGTTCCTGAAAGACGTAGCCAAGACTCTCGCGCGAGGCCAGATCCCGGTCGTCGAATCGGAGGCTGCCGGTGTCTGGTGATTCGAGTCCCGCCAGCAACCGCAGGAACGTCGACTTGCCGCACCCCGACGGCCCGAGCAAGGTGATGAACTGGCCGCCCGGTACATCGACGTCAATGTCAGACAACACGTCACCCGTCGAGGCGAAGCGTTTGTTGACGGCGCTGATTGAAAGATGCACGGCAAAATTCGTTTGACGGGACACTAAAACGACCGGCAGATCACACCACCGTCGACGACCAGGACGGCACCGGTTATGTAGCTGCCGGCATCGCTGGAAAGCAGCAGCGCCGGGCCGACCATCTCGGTGGTTTCGCCCAGGCGCTTGAGCGAAGCGCGATCGCAAAACCCCGCCCGCTGCTCCGGGCTCAGCATGGTCATCAGCATATCTGTCGCGATAGGTCCCGGCGCCAGGCAATTCACCGTCACCCCATGCGGTCCCAGCTCGATGGCGTGTGCCCGTGTTGTCCCAACGAGTGCTGCCTTGGTGCCCGAGTAAATGCCACGTCCCGCGGCACTGGTCAGCGCCATGATCGACGAGATGTGCAGGATGCGGCCCCATTTCTGTTCGATCATCGCCGGCGCGAAACCGCGCGCCAACCGCATGCAGCTCGTGAAGTTCAACTCCAGCACACGGTCCCAATCCGCATCGTTGATATCGACCAGCGGTTGCGGGGCGTTGCTGCCGGCGTTGTTGCACAGGATATCGACAGTCGGGAATTCGTCCTGCACCGAGCGTATCATGTCGTCGCACTGTGCCCGGTCGGTCATTTCGCAGAGGCGATAGGCCACTTGCACATCGAGGCCGTCGCCGATCTCGGCGCACGCTGCCTGCAGCTCATCTTCATGACGCGCCGTGATCACGACGTTCGCCCCGGCTTCGGCATAGCCGCGCGCAATGCTCTTGCCGATCCCCTTACTCCCGCCCGTCACCAGCGCCGTTCGCCCCGTCAGGTCAAACAACTGGTTCAACATGTGTCGCTCCCATTTGTATTCGTTTTTTCATCTCACTCGCAATCCCGCATTTCATGGCACCTCTTGACCGATTCTCCGACGTCGCCAGATTCGATCAAGCGGAGCGATGAAGTGCGGGACTGAACGCTGAAACCCGCTTTTAGATGCTCAACACTCGATCGCGCGCCGTCACCTGCCAGGTACCGACGACCTTGCCGCCGTCCACCACGTACACCTCGCGATGCAGCGCCACACTCGGGCAGATGTGACCGGGAATCACCAACATCTCGTCACCAGGTGTGAAGCGTTGGGCATCTTTCGTTTGCAGCAGCAGATGCTCTTCGTTATGGTACTTCGGCACCGCTTCGGGCAGGTCCGGGAGAAACGCCCGGATCTCAATGGCCGGGTCAGCGGCGATCGCTTTGTTGCCGACGTCGAAGGTTACCAGATCCGAGCCGGGCCGGCTGACGCAGCGCGTCAGGATGAGTGCCGCCGGTGTGAAGTTCAGGTCCAGGAAATTGCGCCCGTAATACGAGTCATGCAGCACGACCGTGCCCGGACTGCACTCGATACCCGGTTCCGGCTTTGCGGCGTACACCGGAAAGGTCGGGGTGCCGCCGCACACCAGTCGCGGCACCGGCCAGCCTTCAGCCAGCAACCGTTCGCGGAATGCCATCGCCGGCCCCCACGTCGCATCGACCGCTGCCTGGCGTTCATCGACATCGACCTGCTGATTATGGCCGTCGTACAGGTGCAGCCCCCCGGGCGTGACGCCGTCTCTTTCAACGATATCGCGGTACAAATTGAACGCATCGTCGTTCACGTCCAGCCCGGTGCGGTTCATGCCGAGATTGATGTCGACAAGTACATCGACGCACTGTCCAACGGTGGCCATTGCCTGCGCCAGCTCCGCCAGAGCCGCCGGGTGGTCGGTCGTCACCGAGAACAGCATGTCGGGATACTTCTCGCGCACCGCTATCGTGCGCCCGATATTCGGCCCGACCGGGTTGTAGGCGAGCAGGATGTCGGTCGCGCCGGCATCTGCCAGCATCTCGACCTCGGCGAACGTTGCCGCTTTGTGCCTGGTAATGCCGCGGGCGATCTCGAGCTTGGCGATCTCCGCCATCTTGTGTGTCTTGCAGTGGGGCCGCAACCGCTCCGGGGCACCGGCGATCCGCAGCATCTCTTCGATGTTTGCGATTACCAGTTCGCGATAAATGATCATGCTCGGGCTGAGCAGATTGGCGGTGTCGTCGATCTTGTATTTCGGGTCCATAAGCTTCGGTGGATTCGGGGATTGGTTGATCGGAATCGGCATGGCACCGTGCCGGCGGCCGATGTATAGTCGGACACGTTCACCGTACCGTACAAATCCAATCAGGCAAATGGCCGATGGAAAGCTTTTCCGATACCGAATCAGCTCGCATGCCGTTGCCTGCCGCCGGTGCGCCAGTCTACCTCGACTACAATGCGACGACCCCCGTCGATCCCGCTGTCGCCGCTGCGATGCAGCCGTACATCGACACCAACTTCGGCAACCCGTCCAGCGGCCATGTCTACGGCAGGACGACACACGATGCCGTCGACATCGCCCGGGGGCAGATAGCCGGGTTGCTCGGGTGCGCGCCGGCCGAGATCGTGTTCACCGGCGGCGGATCAGAGGCGAACAACCATGCCATCAAGGGCGTTGCGGACGCACTGCGTGACCGGGGTAACCACATCATAACCTCGGCGATCGAGCATCCTGCTGTCACGGAAGTGTGTGCGTACCTGGCGGCACGTGGCTTTGATATCACTTGTATACCGGTGGATAACGACGGATTGGTAGATTCCCGGGACGTGGCCGCAGCGATCACCGAGCGTACGATCCTGGTGACTGTCATGCACGCCAACAACGAGGTCGGCACGATCCAGCCTGTTGCTGAGATCGGCGCCATCACGCGGCAGCGGCAGGTGCTGTTCCATACCGACGCGGCCCAGTCGATCGGCAAGGTGCCGGTCGACGTCGAGGCGTTGAACGTCGATCTGTTGTCGGTTGCCGGTCACAAGTTGTATGCGCCCAAGGGCGTCGGGGCATTGTACGTTCGCGACGGTGTATCCTTGACCAATTTGATCCACGGTGCGGCGCATGAATCAGGGCGGCGTGCCGGCACCGAGAACGTCATTCATATCGTCGGCCTTGGGAAAGCATGCGAATTGATCCAGGACAATCCTGGAGAGCACAGTCATCGCATGTTTGAATTGCGGGAGCACCTGCAATCAGCGTTGTTGGCTGCCGTGCCGGACAGTCGTGTCAACGGCCACTGTGACCGGCGCCTGCCCAACACGCTGAGCATCGGGTTCAAAGGCCGGCACGCGAACGAGCTGTTGGATGCGCTCCCCGGCATCGCGGCGTCCGCCGGCGCCGCATGCCACAGCGGCGAGGTCAGTATCTCACCGGTGCTTACCGCGATGCAGGTACCTGCGGAGTTTGCAGCCGGCACCTTGCGACTGTCCGTCGGACGCTTTACAACGGAAGCCGAGGTTGATCAGGCAATCGAACAGATCGTGGCGGTGCTTGGTGGGAAATAGCCACGAAAGAAATCCATGAGGACCCCAATGCGAATTGCCGTAGGCAGCATTGAACACGAGAGCAGCAGCTTCTCACCCATTGAAACATCGCTCGAGGTCTTCGAGTTGGAAGGCAGATACTTCGAAGGTGAAACACTGGCGGCGCTGTCCGGCGAGGCGAACACGGTCGTCGACGGATTCATTAAGGGGGTCCGACTGCACGGCGCTGAGCTGGTGCCGTTGATCTCGACATACCCGCACAGCAGCCGGCAGCCGACGCTCGACCTCCATGAGATGCTGAAGAACCGGCTGCTCGATCGACTGCGTGAGGCCTTGCCGGTCGACGGTGTCCTGCTGGGTCTGCACGGCGGCTATTCGGTCCAGGGCCTCGACGACGGTGATGGCGATATCCTGCAGGCGGTGCGTGCACTGGTTGGCCCTGACTGCCTGATCATGGCCGTGCACGACCCGCACTGTAACATCGGCCCGCTGATGGTCGAAAACGCCGACGCCCTGATCATCGAAGACACCTACCCGCACGTCGATATGGCCGAACGCGCCCTCGAAGCCACCGACATGATGGTCCGCACCATCCGCGGCGAGATCCGCCCGACCATGGCGTACCGGCCGATCCCGATGTTCTGGGCTGCGGCCAAAATGATATCCGCGGAAGAACCGATCAAGTCTGCCTACCAGTACTGTTTCGATATCGAGATGCGTCCCGGTGTGTTGACCGCCAGCATCGGGCTGGGATACCAGTGGGCCGACATCCCGATAGTTGGTGCCTCGACCATTGTCGTGACCGACAACGACCCGGCGCTGGCGCAGCAGACTGCCGATGAGTTGGCACAATGGCTTTGGGACCGCCGAGACGACTGGCAGCGGGCGCTGATGAAGCCGGCGGACGCACTCGCCGAAGGCGATAGCATTGGCAAATACCCGATTATCCTTGCCGACCAGGCGGACAACCCCGGCGGCGGCTCGCCCAGTGACGGCACCGAGATTCTCAATCTGTTCATCGACCGTGGATTGCAGGACGCGGCGATCCTGTACATCGTCGATCCCGAGGTTGTGCAGCAGGCGATGGCTGCCGGTGTGGGCGCGACTATCGATGTGCAGATGGGCGGCAAGTCATGTGAGATCTGCGCACCGCCCGTGCCGATGACCGTAGAAGTGCTCGCCGTGAGCGATGGCCGCTCGATTTATGACGGGCCGATGTGGGAAGGAGTGAAGGCGTTCTGCGGCGACTCTGTCATGGTTCGGGAGGACGGCATTTCTGTCGTTGTGATCTCGGAATACTGTCAGCCGATCGATCTGGCATTCTCACGCAGCCTCGGACTCGACTGCCGTGAATTGAAGTATATCTGCGTCAAATCGACCGGGCACTTCCGGAGCGGTTTCGGGCCGATCGCCGGCAGTATCTTCAACGTCGACACCGCCAGCGTCACGAGCCAGGACTTCGCCAGCCTGCCCTTCACCCGTCTCGGGCGGAAGATTTACCCGATTGATACGGACGCTGCTTTGGAGCTGCCGTAGGAACCGCCCCGCATGAGTATGCCTGCTGATTGACCGCCGCCAGTGCGACATTCGGGGTCGCGGAAACAGGCAATCGTTTCACCATTCGGGCACGTAGGTGGCAAACAATCTCTCGCGGCATTTGGAAAACGCCATGTCACGGCCATGTTTATCGCCGCAATTCCCGATCTCGCGCAGGGGGGACATTCAGTCATCCCCTCCGCCGACTTCAGACAACCTGAAACCCGACACCTGACAGTAGCTGCATTATGGGATTTGATTCCGGATCATTCGCATTCTCCGTCTGCCACATGCCCGCCAAAATGCCCGATGACGCGCTTGAGCGCTTTGCCGATCGCAAGGCGCCGCCGCTGCAGTACGTCAAGGACAAGGAAGAACTCGGCTGGGTGACCGGCCGCCACCTGCTCGACACCCGCATCGACGATGAGACCGCCTACATGGGCGGCTATCTCCACCTCGTACTGCGCAGTGCGCAGCGTAAGATCCCGCCGTCACTGCTCAAGGCGGAATGCAAAATGGCCGAGTTTGCCATGATGGAGGGGAACAACGGCGCCTTCCTCACGCGCAAGGAGCGCAAGAAGATCAAGGAGGAAGTGCAGGACCGGCTGCTGGAGGGAATGCCACCGAGCCTTGCCGGCACACCGTTTGTCTACGACCCGAATAACGACCTGCTGTATGTCGGTGCCTTTTCACGGGCGAAGATCGACGCGTTCATCTTTTTTTTTTACGACACCGTAGGGATCGAACCTGTGCTGCTCTCGCCGGAGCTGATCGCGGAGAATTTCCTCGACTACAGCATCGACTCGGTCGCGCCGCTCAGTTTCTCGCCGCACCGTGCCGAAGGTGACGAAGAGGGCGGGCTCGGCCGTGACTTCGCCACCTGGATCTGGTACTTCCAGGATGTGGAGGGCGGAACCTTCGACGTGCCGCACCTCGGTGAGTTCGGGGTCATGGTCGACGGCCCGATGTGCTTTGCTGCCGAAGGGCCGGGGGCGCTCGAAACCGTGATCCGCAAGGGCATGCCGACCAACAGTGCGGAAGCGAAGGCCTCGCTCATGGTCGGGAAGAAGATCATGAAGGCCAAGTACATCATGACCAAAGAGAAGCAAACCTGGGTTTTCAATCTCGATGCCGCGACGTTCAATTTTCAGGCGGTCACATTGCCGGCCGGCGAAGATCTCGACGCCGGCGGTCATTTCCAGGAACGCATGTACTTCATCGATACCATGCGTCGCGCGTTCCTGCACCTCTTCGACGTCTTTCTGCAACGCGTCAATGACCCGGGCGAGGCTGATGTGCTCGCTGCGAAAATCCATGCCTGGGTCGACAACCTGAAAAGTCTCTAACCCTGTGCTCCCAGGGTCAGTCCTCAAGATCCTGATAGGATTCGTCAGGGGCGGCCGGGTGAATGTCGGATACTTTGCCGTAAATCCTGCGGCGCGGCAGGGGACCGAAAAAGCGGCTGTCCCGCGCATGCTCGACGTTATCTCCGAGCAGGACGTAGTAGTTGCGGCGCAGCTGGAACTCCGATTTCGGCGTCGGCTGCCCCACTGCTTCCGACGAGTATTGGATGCCCGGCGGCGGTTCCAGGTATTCGCCGTCGATATAGACGCCGTCCGGCGTGAGCTTGACATGCTCACCCGGCAGCCCGACAACGCGGAAGACGTAGATACGTTCTTCCGCCGGCGAACCAACCACGACTACATCGAAGCGCTCCGGCAGGTTGCGTCCGTACTGCTCGGTCTCGACGTAGCTGCCGAACGAAATCAACGGAGCCATCGCCCGCGATGGCACTTTCAGCTGCAACGGGTGTGCCATGCACCCGGCCAGCGCCATGGCTGCAAGCAGGAAAAGGATGTGGCAGGTTCTCACGATTTGCCCAGTTCCTCGATGAGGATATCCCGTGCCGATTGCGGGTTGGCGTTGCCCCGGCTCGCTTTCATGACCTGGCCGACCAGGAAGTTCATCGACTTCTCGTTGCCTTCCTTGAACTCGGTGACCGGCTTGGGGTTTGCAGCGATTGCTTCGCGGGCCCAGTTGCGGATTTCGCTGTCGTCCGTCTTGACGATATTGAGGGCGGTCTTGACGGTCTCAAGGTCGTTGCCGGTCTTGAACATGTCCACGAAAACGTCCTTTGCCTGGCGCCCCGTGATATCGGCGCTCTCGATCGCAGTGACAAGTTGGGCCAGCGCCGTTGCGGTGATCGGGGATTCAGTGATCGGCACGTTCGCCTGTGAGAGCTCGCGCATGAGCTCGACCATGATCCAGTTCGACGCTTTTTTCGCCGGCGCCCCGGCACCGACCGTTTCTTCGTAATAATCAGCAACCGGCCGATCGGCGGTAAGCACGCCGGCGTCGTATTCGGGAATGCCGTATTGGGCCACGAAGCGGTCGCGGCGTTTCTCGGGCGTCTCCGGAACCTCCGCCCGAATTTCCTCGAGCCACGCGTTGTCGATGGCCATCGGCATGAGGTCGGGTTCCGGGAAATAGCGATAATCTTCATCGCCCTCTTTCCGGCGCAGGAAATAAGTGTCGCCAAGGTCGTCATCCCAGCCGCGGGTTTCCTGAAACAGTTCGCCGCCACCGTCGAGGATGGCTGCCTGACGCTCGATATCGGATTCCAGGGCGCGGTGTATGGACTTGAAGCTGTTGAGGTTCTTGAGTTCGATTTTGGCGCCGAGCTCGGTGCGGCCAGCGGGTTTGAGCGAGACGTTGACGTCGCAGCGCAATTGGCCCTTCTCCATGTCGCAATCGCTGATGCCGCCGTACTGCATGGCCTGCTTCAAGACAGTGAGATAGGCGTACGCCTGGTCCGGGCTGGTCATGTCCGGCTCGCTGACAATCTCCATCAGCGGGACGCCGGCGCGGTTGTAGTCGATACCGCTGTACTCGCCGAAGTGCGTTGATTTACCGACATCCTCTTCCAGATGGATGCGGGTGATGCCGATCTCTGCTGCGGGCAGTTCCTCACCCGAAAAACCGCTGCCGGCGATCTGGACGTAGCCGCGTCCGCACAGCGGCAGGTCGTACTGCGAGGTCTGGAAATTCTTCGGCATGTCCGGATAGAAATAACTCTTGCGATCGAACTTGCTGTATTCAGCGATCTGGCAGTTGCACATCAAACCGGCAAGGATGGTCTTGCGCACCGCTTCTCGATTCGGCACCGGCAAAACGCCGGGGTACCCCATGCACACAGGGCAGATCAGGGTGTTGGGTGCGGCCCCCGAGCGGTTCGGGCAGCGACAGAAAATCTTCGTCGCGGTCTGCACCTGCACGTGTACTTCCAATCCGATGACAACGTCGTACTTCATGATTTCCCCGACTCCATCAGCCAGTGGCCGGCGCGCAGAATGTTTTTCTCGCACAGCGAGTCGCCCATCAGTTGCACGCCGATCGGCAGGCCGCCGCTGTCGGTGCCGTACGGTACGGAGATGCCGCAATTACCGGCGAGATTGGCCGGCACCGTGTAGATGTCGGTCAGGTACATCTGCAGTGGATCGCTGATTTCGCCGTGACGGAAGGCGGTCGTCGGGCTGGTCGGGCCGATGATTACATCGCAGCCCTTGAACGCTTCGGCGAAATCACGGCGCACCAGCGTTCGTATTTTCTGTGCGCGCAGGTAGTAGGCGTCGTAGTAGCCGCTGCTCAGCACGTATGTGCCGAGGATGATCCGGCGCTTGACCTCTTTGCCGAAACCTTTCTCCCTGGTCACGAAGTAGGTGCTCATCAGGTCGGTGTCCGGGTAGCGTGCGCCGTAGCGGATGCCGTCGTAACGGGCCAGGTTGGAGCTTGCTTCGGCGGTGGCGATGACGTAGTACACAGCCACACCGTAACGCAGGGAAGGCAACGACACATCGACAACTTCACAACCTGCATCAGAGAATGCACGGATCGCGGCTTCGCTGGCCTGCCGCACTTCCGGATGCAGCCCGTCGACGTCGAAATACTCCTTTGGCACGCCGATACGCAGGCCCTCGACACCCTCGTCCAAGGCGTCGACAAACCCAGTCATTGTGTCCGGGATCGAGGTCGAGTCCATCGGGTCGTAGCCGCCGATAATGTCGAGCACCAGTGCGGCGTCGCGCACGTCGCTGGTCAACGGCCCGATCTGGTCGAGTGACGAAGCGTAGGCGACCAGGCCGTAGCGTGGCACCAGGCCATACGTCGGCTTGAGTCCGACGATGCCGCAGAAACTGGCCGGCTGCCGGATCGATCCGCCAGTATCCGAACCGAGCGCCGCGAAGGCCTGGCCGGAGGCAACGGCAACCGCCGAGCCGCCGCTGGAACCGCCGGGTACACACTCGGTATTCCACGGATTGCAGCTGTGTCCGTAGGCGCTGTTTTCGGTGGACGAGCCCATGGCAAACTCGTCCATGTTCGTACGTCCGGCGCAGATCATACCCGCCGCCTTCAGTCGTGCCACCACGGTGGCGTCGTACGGTGCTGTATAGCCTTCGAGAATTTGACTGGCGCAGCCGCACGACTGGCCGTTGACGGCGATGTTGTCCTTGATGGCGATCGGCAGGCCGTCATACGGGCCGATCGGCTTGCCGTCCGACCGGCGGGCATCCGCCGCCGCCGCCTGTTCCAGGATCGCGTCGCTGTCGAACTGGCGGTAGCCGTTCAGGACATTGTCGGTTGCCTCATGTCGCGCCAGCAGCTGGCGACACAGGCTGGTCGACGTTGCATCGCCGGCGGCTACTGCGGCAGCGGCATCGAAGAGCGTCGCGGGCGACAGTTGATAGACGTACTGCTCCGCCACTAATGCGTCCCTCCGTCGCCGTCCTCGATCACTTTCGGAACGCGAATCAGCTCGTTGTCGAGTGTTTCCGGCGCATTCCCTAAAACGGCTTCGCGGTCAAGCTGAGGACCTGGCACGTCATCACCGAACACATTGGTGATTGCCGTGGCGTGCGCCATCGGCTCGATGCCTTCGACATCGACAGCGGAAAGCTCTTCGATGTAACCGAGAATCGACTCGATTTCCTTCTGAAACTCGGCCGCCTCCTCAACGGTCAGTTCGATCCGCGCGAGTTTGGCGATGTCCTCGACGTTTATCTGCTTGTCGGATGCCATATGTCGCTCGACAGTTAACAGTTGCAGTGGCAAAGCGTATTCAACTATTCTACTGTATCGCTCATTGATTTCAAAGCAGCGGAGCGGTGAACAATCCGTGTTTGCAGACGTCTGATTCATTGGTGACCCACTCGTAACCTCACTCATAATCTCACCGGAACCCGATCATGAGAAAGCTTTTCATTCCGGCGGCATCAGCAAGACTCATCGCCGTATCACTGTTTACTGCAGGCACAATCCTGGCACTCGACCGCGAGCCGCCGCAGGCAGTGCCGCGGGTGGTTGCCGATCGCCCGCCACTGGCCGCCGGGGAACAGCAGACAATCAAGCTGTTCGAGGCAGCTTCGCCGTCGGTCGTCTATATCACTACCGTGCGGGTCGGCCGCGACCGGTTCAGCCGGAATCTCTTTGAGATCCCGCAGGGCACAGGCTCCGGTTTCGTTTGGGATGACCAGGGGCATGTCGTGACGAACTTCCACGTCCTGCGCGGCGCCCAGATTGCCCGGGTAATGCTGGATGACCAGAGTGTCTGGGAGGCGAAACTGGTCGGAGTCTCACCCGACAAGGATCTGGCTGTTCTGCAGATCGCGGCGCCGACGGAGACGCTGCGCGCCATCCCGATCGGCACATCGAATGATCTGAAAGTCGGCCAGAAGGTGCTGGCGATCGGTAATCCGTTCGGTTTCGATCATACGCTCACGACCGGTATCATCAGCGGCCTCGGCCGTGAAATCCAGTCGGTGGCGGGCCGGCCGATCCAGGATGTCATCCAGACCGATGCCGCCATCAACCCCGGCAATTCCGGCGGTCCGCTGCTGGACAGTGGGGGGCGTTTGATCGGTGTGAATACCATGATCTACAGCCCGTCCGGCGTCTATGCCGGGGTCGGGTTTGCCGTCCCTGTGGATACCATCAACCGTATCGTGCCGGAATTGATCCTGCATGGCAAGGTCGTTCGCCCGGGTCTCGGCGTGGAGATCGATGATTACCTGAATCAGCGGCTTGGCCTCGAGGGCGTGATCGTCCGTGATGTGCTTCGTCGCAGCGCTGCCGAGCGTGCCGGCATCAAGGGAATCCGTTGGGGCCACTTCGGGCGCTACCGGCTCGGGGACGTGATTGTGGCGATCGACGACGAGAAGGTCAGTGACAGCGATGACCTGTTCAAAATCCTCGACAAGCGAAAAGTCGGTGAGACGGTCAAGGTCTCGCTTGAGAACGACGGTAGGCAGCGGGAAGTCTCGCTGAAGCTTCAAGCCATCGAATAGCTCCCTGTACAGTTCGAGAGCGTCGATAAGTTGGTGCCGTGATTTGAGTCGAACGGGTCCAATGGATTAAGGCCTGGGAGGAGAAAGGCTTTGCGATCTCCGGCCTACATCTTCCCCTTCAACTTCAGGAGAAACTCCTGCGGCATGAGGTAGCCCAGTGTGTGATAGCGCCGCACACAAGCGAGGCTGAGCTGGTAGTCGCCGTTATCGAAATAGGCGCGCGCCAGATTCTGCCAGGCATCGGCCAGGTTGGGGTCGAGTGCCGCCGCCTTCTTGTAATGCCCGATGCGCTCTTCGACGTTATCGGTGACGGTGCCCAGGTTGTTCCATACAGCTGCGAACTCGGGATTGATTGCCAGCGCCTTGTTGTATGACACCCTGGCCAATTCCCCGCTGTCGCTCAGCCGGTAGGCCATGCCGAGATTGTTCCACGCCTCGGCATCGTGGACATTGATTGAAATGGCGAGCTGGCAGGCGGTGATTGCTTCGTCGTAGCGCTCCTTTTCGCGCAGTGCACTGCCCAGCGGGCTCAGCAAGATGGCGAGAGTCTGGCGCTTGCTCTGCGGCTGCAGGTAAAACTTCTTCTCTTTTTCGCTGAACTCGCCGCCGCAGCGCGCGGCGTAAACGTTGTCCGTCAGGATCACACCGTCCTGCGTCGTCTCGATGTTCAGCGCTTCGCCGTTTGCCGAAGCCGGCCAGTGAATGTAGATGTGCTCGGGAATGCAGACGCTCTGAAAGGGCAGGTCGAGGCGTTCCGCCAGGGCCATGTACAATGCCACCAGCGCACTGCAACGCCCGTGCTTCGTTTCCAGCAGGACGTGGAGCAGGAAGTCTTCGTCGTATGGATCGACATCTGCCACGAAACCTTTTTCGTTGAAGAGATAGTCTGCCATTGTAGCTGCCACGTGGGCGCGGTCGGTCGGGTCCTGGATGCGCTCACGCAGCTCGTACGCCATGGCGTCGAGCTGCCCGTCAAAATGCGGCAGGTCCATTTCGGGATCATACAGCTTGCCGATCAACAGGTTGCCATAGCCGATGTCTACATCCTGCTCGTCGAGCGCCAGCATCGCTTCGATTGTCGTCACCTGCAGGCCCTGGCGCCCGTAATTCGCCAACGGCCATGGTGCTTCCGGGGCGCGTTCGGCCAGCAGCCATGACTGCGGATTCGCGATCGACAGAGTCGGCGTCTTTGATGTACGCCGGGTATACTGCCTCATCCGTTCCTGCTCGGATCGCATCAACTCGGCGAGGGCATTGGCTGCCAGGCTGACGTCGGTCTGCTGCCGCATCTGCAGCATGGCGTGCACGCAGATGTAGCCCATGATGCTGAACAGCGTCTCGTGCATCTCGAGGTCTTCGCTCACGACCCGCTGCGTGGCTTCGAAAAATCGCCTGGTCTTGCGATGCTTGCCATCCAGATTGAGGTCGGTTGCTGCTTGTCGGCGACTCGCGCCATGCACACGCATGACGTTGTCGGGAAAATCGACGTTGTCCTCCAGGCGCGTTGCAAAGCAGACATCCGCCAGCAGCAGCGTCCGTTGCGGGATCCGCTGCAGCCATTCACCGAGCTGCTGATCGGCAATTTTCGTGCGGGCGCCCAGCAGGATGCCGCCTTTCTTCCGGTGATGTGCGCCGAGGTAGAACACGACAATGTCGTTGGCCTGCAAAGTCGGCGGCAGCGTTTCCGTGAGAAACGTCTCGAGTTCGTCGGCGCTTGGATTGATCAGGTGATGTTGCCGTTCGGCGCCGACGCCGAACCATTTGGTCAATGCCGCACCGATCAGCTTGCGTGAGTGCCGCCACGCCTCGAGATCGCCGCGCCACGGCGTGTCGTGTACCGTGCAACCGACGTACACGATGTTTGGCGCTGCGAACTCCGCAGCCGTTGTCGGAGAGACCGTGGCGGTCATCAACAACAGACAGATGTATCTGAGCATTCTCATTCTTGCGGTGTGTCGCTGACGGCAGGTCGAGATAACACCCACGCCCGGTGCCAGCCGACGATGGCAGCGAACGCTACGGCGCATAGATAGAAGCCATAGTGGTCGTGGATGACCGGCAGCAGCGCTTCGAGCAGCAGGTCGAGGATCACCATGCCATGCGCCAGTCGGTCCATGCCGTTCGCGAAGTAGTGCGGTACCAGCAGCATGTAGAGCACCAACGCGGCACACACGAATACGCCGATGACGACTATAGCCGTACGCGAGGGCGCGTACATCCAGGCGTGGAAGACGCCGAGATGCGCGGCCAGCATCACGAGGCTGTAGTGCCAGCGTGCTGTGAATGTCGCGAACCGGTTGTTGCGTTGCCTCGCGGCACCGGGAGTATCACTCGAATAATTCATTGCCGTGCCGGGTTGTCGTGAACTTTCATGTGATAAGGTACTGTTCCCTGATCTTCGATTCCAAACCGGGACACGATGGTGTCGGCTTCAGTCATTTCAGATATCTATGTGCACCTGCCGTTCTGTGCGCACAAGTGCGACTATTGCGCCTTCCTCTCGATTGAGGGAGCAGATCGCAGTCTGCGCGGCCGTTTCCTCGATCGACTCGAGCGCGAACTCGATATGCTGAGTGCGCGCTGCGGTCCGCTCGCGACGATCTACCTCGGCGGTGGTACGCCGACGCATTTCGCCCCGGGCGAGTTGCTGCGCCTGATGACAATGATCCGCCGGCATTTCAGCTTGCGCGACGACTGCGAGTTCACCTGCGAAGGCAACCCGCTGTCGCTGACCCGTGACAAAATCGAAATTCTCCTGGACGCTGGCGTCAACCGGATTTCAATAGGTGTCCAGAGTTTTTCCGAGGACACCCGCCAGGCCATTGGGCGCGGCGGCGACGTAAACCGGGTCTACGAGGTATTCGATGACCTCCGTCAGTGTAAGGTTCGCAGCATCAACTGTGACCTTATTTTCGCAGCACCGCAGCAAACTGTCGAAAGCGCCACTGCCGATGTGCGTCGACTCTCGGATCTTGGACCCGACCACGTGTCCGCTTATTCACTGATTGTCGAACCCGGCACGCCGCTGGCGGCGCGCGGCGTTCGCGAGCGCGACGACGACGGGCTCGTCGCTATGTGGGAGGCCGCCGACAGTATCCTGGCGGCGAATTGCGGCATGCACCGCTACGAAGTTTCCAATCACGCCCGTCCCGGACATGAATGCCGGCACAACTGCCGCATCTGGAAGGGGCATCGATTCCTCGGTGCCGGACCGTCCGCCTGCTGGTTCGATGAAGCCGGGCGCTGGCAGAATCCACCGGACCTCGATGCCTGGTTCGACGGGGATGCGCCGCAGCTCGATTCGCTGTCGCCGCCGGCGCGCGCCGCAGAAATCCTGGGGACCGGGCTGCGCACGACTGCCGGATGGCAGCGATCGGAGTATCGCGAGCGTACCGGCTATGACTTTTTCGAATTGCGGAGTCTGCAAATCGAAGCCCTGATCGCGGATGGTCTGCTTGAACACAACGACGATGATCTGCGCCCGACGCGGCGTGGCCTGCTCTTCGCCAACCACATTGCCCGAGAGCTGTTGTGAACCGTTCCACGGAAGATAACACAATCAAGGCGCAACGATGATCTGCCTGACCGGCGATACCCATCACGATACGCTCGATACGAACGAGCAACTCTGGCTGCGCGAGCAGGGGCAGACGATCTCCGAGGTCGATGTCAGCCTCGAATATGTGCAGTTGTGTGCGAAGTACGACGTCAAGTGCACGCTGTATGTGACCGGGCGTACGCTGGCTGACCAGTGGACGCAGTTTGAACCGATCGCCACGGTGGAGATCTGTGAAGTCGCCGGACATACGTTCGAGGCTTTCCCGCGGCCGGCCAGTGAGCGACAGAAAGCGATGGCAAGTGGCGGTGTTGCGACTTCACATGCCGGTACGCATGGCAGCTATGAAGACCAGGACGAAGACGTGCGCAGGATGTGCGAGATTGCCCTGGAACGCCTGGGTGCGCCAATCGTCTCCTGGCGTAGCCACGGCTTCGTTCACGATGCCAACACCGACGAAATTCTGTACGCGCACGGCATTCGTTACGTTTCCGATGACCTGAACTGGGATAAGCTCTATCCCGAACAGCTCGACAGCGGTTTGATTTCCCATCCAGTTAACGTGATAATGGACCATGATCATCTTTATCACGCCCATCGTACGTCGGCCTACGTTGAAAAACAGCGCGAGAACTGGTCGTTCACGAGCGAGCCCACGAGTGAGTCGTTCACGATCGAGAGGTGGGGCGAATTAGTGATGGAGCAGGTCACGCATATCGCCGCCGCCGGCGGCGTTGCAACTGTACTGGCACATCCGATCTGCATGTACACCGCCGATCGCTTTGCAACATTCGAGCGGCTGCTGCAGGAATTTGCCGCATATCCAGGCATTCACGCTCGCGACGTCGGACAATGCGTGGGCGGTAATCCCGGGGGAAACGATGGCCTCTGAGCGGCACGTATACATCAATGGCGAGCTGGTGCCGGAATCGCAGGCGACGATCTCGATCTTCGACGTCGGCCTGATGTACGGCGTCACGCTTTACGAATCGTTGCGAACGTTCAAGCACAGCTGGTTCCTGCAGAGCGAACACTGGCGTCGGCTCGAACAATCTCTGACCTATGCCGGGCTGCAGGATCTCCTCGACCAGCAGCAGTTCGATCAGGCGCTGGCGCAGACGCTCGAAGCCAACGAACAGTTCACGGATCCGGAGGACGATCTCTGGGGGAACATCCAGGTGACTCCCGGCCAAAGCTTTCCGATGCCGCTGATGGGTGGCGCCGCACCGGCCACGCCAACGGTCATCTGCTACACCGCGCCGCTGCCGCAGAGCGATTACGCGCGCTATTACCGAACCGGCAAGCACGTGGTCACCAGTTTTTTCCGGTCGCCGCCGGCGCAGTCCTATGATCAGCGGATGAAGAACCGGTCACGTTTCACGCACTTCCTGTCGAAGCGCGATGCGGTGCGCACGGATCCGGATGCGTTTGCACTGATGCTCGATACCGACGGCAACCTCGCGGAAGGTACGGGCGCCAATATTTTCGTGGTCCGCGACGGCGTGCTGTACACGCCGAAGGCCCGCAGCATCCTGATCGGCACCAGCCGCCAGTACGTGCTGGGACTGTGCCGCGACCTGGGCATCGAAGCGGTCGAGGAGGACCTGACGCTGTATGATGCCTACACCGCGGACGAGGCGTTCTGGACGACATCCTCCTTCTGCATCCTGCCAATTTCCTGCATCGACGGTCGGCCGATCGGCAATGCCTATCCCGGTCCGCTGGCGGCTCGCCTGCTGGATGCCTGGAGTGACCGTGTCGGCGTCGACATCATCGGCCAGGCAGAGCGATTCGCTGCATCATGAACGTTCTGTGGATCCTTGAAGATGCGCTGCGTCCCGATCACATGGGATGCTACGGCTACAAACGCGACACGACGCCAAACTGTGATCGACTGGCTCGCGAAGGGGTGCGTTTCGACTGTGCCATTGCCACCGCTGCCCACACGCTGCCGCCGATCGTTTCGATGCTGATGAGCCAGTGGCCGGCGACCCACGGAGTCGTCGATGCGCAGCGGTTCATACAGTGGATCGGTGGTGCGTGGGACGGCGTCGAGACGCCGCTGCATTCGCTCGAGCGTGCCGGGTACTGCGTTGATGGTGAGCTGGTCATGCGCTGGGCCCCGCTGGGTTTCACGCGCGACACCCGGAGCGACGATATTATTGCCTACTTCGACAGCCATCGGCAGGACAAGTGGTTCTTCTATGCGGAGCCGTATCCCACCCATCTGCCCTACAATCCGCCGGCCGAGTATTTCGAACAATTTCTTGACGAAACGCCGAGTCCGGAAACAATGGCGCGGATGGAGATCGTGCGGAATTTCCTGATCGTTCATCCCTCCGGCATGATCAGCAAACTGGAGGCGGGCGAGGTGGATCCGCTGCCGGACGACGACGCCGATGAAGCGCATCGCCGCACCGCTGCTGCCGTTGATCTGGAGCCGCAGGACCGGGGCGCTTTGCAGGCGCTGTACGATGGCGAGGTGCGGGTCTTCGACGACCTGGTCGGGGAATGGGTGAGCCGGCTCGAAGCGCTGGGCATTCTCGACGAAACGCTGATCATTCTCACCGCCGATCACGGCGAGGAGCTCATGGAGCGGGGGCACGTCGGCCATTGCTCCTGCAATCTGATGGGGACGCTCTACGACGAGTCGATTCGGGTGCCGCTGATCCTTCGTTACCCGCCGCGGCTGAAGCCCGGTACGGTTGTCGATGCACAGGTCTCGCAGATCGACATCATGCCGACGCTGTTCGAGATGCTCGACCTGCCGCAGTGCGAGTGGATGGAAGGACAGTCACTGCTGTCTTTGATCGACGGGGACAAAGCATTTCGCGAGGTTGCCTTCAGCGAGACGACACCGGCGGGCTGGCAGGCGCTGAGCGGCGACGACCGGCAGATGTTCGCGATCCGTACGGCGAGCCGGAAAGTGATTCTGCACACCGACGCGCGTCGCAGCAGCCGGCGTCTCGAGATCTTTGATCTGGCCCGCGATCCCGGCGAGGTCGACAACCTGGCGGAGTCCCCGCCGGCTGCCGCGGCGCCGCTTATCGCGCAGTTGGACGAATACGTTGCACAGCAGCCGCGTTATCTGGATTGATTGAGCAGCCGGTCGATTTGGA
>CAJWLW010000067.1 GCA_913042885.1 uncultured Lentisphaeria bacterium
CTGTGGATTTCAGCACCGCTTTCAATGAACTTTTGGAACCCTACACGCCGGGACAGCAACACAATCCCAATGGCATTTATCGCTGCCCTTCCGACTATCTTACCGTTACTGCACCCAACACCGTTCGTTCCTATGGCATGAATCGCCAGGTCAGTCGCTGGCATGGCTTTTGTCCGCCTATTGGCCCCTGGTCGTTCTCGGTACAATATTCGAGAATCCCGTCGCCCACGACCATTCCCCTGGCGCAGGAAGACTGGGGAGGTGTTGCGCAGGACCAATCGGGCTGTTGTTATTGGCCCACCTGCGACGTAGGTTGGTGGGGGGCGAGAACGCACGCCGGCGAGTTGAAAAATTCGCCAATGTGTGACGGCCACGTGCGGACCTACAATTATGAAGAATGGTGCGAGGTCGCTATTGGTCCGCCTGTCGGCACAGACTTTTTTGAATAGCATAACGTGAGCGAAAAAATGGCTGTTTATCTTTCGGACATGAGCAAGTGTCTGCCGCAATCGGCGCTTTCCAGGACAACACAATCGAAGCACTGGCGGCTTGTGGAATACGAATCCGCAACGGTTTCGGGGACGATGATGGTGGCTGCCAGCCTGTCGGACACGCCCGACGTCGAGCATCCGCTGGAAGTAACGGGATGGCATGCTGTCTACATCGGCTACGCCACCCAGATGCATGGCGAACACGCGGCGTTCAAGGTCCGGCTGAAGCATGATCCCTGCTTCGTGACCATTGCCGATGACGAGCCGGACGGCCTGGAGGTGATGACCATGCGCGAAGTCTTCTGGCGCTATGCAGACCTGACCGGCGAGTCGATCATAATTGGTCAGCACACAACGCAGGTGGGGCTTCCCGGCACGGGAGGCGGGCGACATTGGGGCGGTGTCGCCTTCGTGAAGCTGGAGCCGCTCTCGGAATCACAGGTGGCGGCAATACAGGCCGACCGGGCCGACTCCGGCAAGCGCAACATCATCGCGTCCAATGACGGCGGCTTCGTCGGCTGGCGGAATGCGACAACTGAGTCGGACATCCTCGAACAGGTCGAACTCTACCGTGATTCCGATGTCGGCAGGATAGACTGGTCCGTGGTCTCCGGCGAGATCACGAAGTACCCTTCCAAGCTCGGCGACAATCTGCACGAGAGAAACACCGACGAGGCAGCCAGCGTTTATGCCAAGGCGCTCGTCGACAACCTGCGCACGCTGATCGACAAGGATCTGGTCCCGCATAAGGTTGCCATGAAGCATGCGCACGGCATGGGGATGAAATTCTACTATATGTTCCGTATGGCGCTCGGCCCCAGCAGTGGCAATCTTTTCACCGATCGCCCGGAACTGTGCATGGTCGATCGTGACGGCACACGCCTGCCGAAGATGAGCTTCGCCTTTCCCGAGGTCCGGCAGTGCGTGCTCGACCTCATGGAAGAGGTCATCGACGATGAGGTCGACGGTATCAATGTCTGCTGGATACGGGGACTGCGGGTCATCGGATACGAGCAACCGGTTGTCGACGCGTTCGAAAAGGCGTATGGCGAAGACATCAGGTCGGTGCCCGAGGACGACCCGAGAATCTACCAGGTCCAGGCTGGTTTCATGACTGATTTCATGCGCCAGGTCCGGCACGTTGCCGATGCCGCCGGCGAAAAGCGCGGCCGGCCGCTGGCTATATGCGCCATGGTCGGCAGCACCTTGGCAGGGGCGCTCAGGGATGCTTGTGACATCAAGACCTGGGTCGACGAAAAACTGGTGGACGAAATGATCAGCGCCGCGGTTCTGACGCGATACTTACAGGCCAATGGTGTCAAGGAAATCATTTATGCGGGCCCGAACGGTAGGGACGAGTACCTGCGTTCCACGATCATCCTTGCCGAAACGGGTGCCGACGGGCTTTTCATATGGGACGTGAACCATGTGCATGACCTGGCTGCTCACTGGGCCATGATCAGGCGAATGGGGCACACCGAGGAGATAATCGACGCCCGTGACGAGAAACTGAACGTGAAGCGTATCCCGCTGAAGACGCTGGACAGGATCGATGTGTGCCACACCCAGCCGTGGGGCGGGCACGACGCGCTGGTTATATACACTGGCGGATAAGGGGCCGCGAGAGAGGCGATGACGAAACCAAAGATCGCAGGGCTGCGCGGGAAAACGTATCCCGACACAGTCGAAGAGCAGCTGAAGGTGCTGGAAACGGAGGCGGATCTTCAGTGCTTCAAGGAATCGCGGGAGCGCCTCGCCGCCGACCCGTATCGACCCCTGTATCACTTCTCGCCGCCAGAGAATCTGATGAACGACCCGAACGGCTTGTGCCAATGGCAGGGGCGCTATCATCTGTTCTACCAGTTCATACCCGAAGGTTGCGAGGATGCCCTGTGGGGGCACACGGTAAGCGACGACCTTGTCCATTGGCGCGACCTGCCGCCCGCCCTGTATCCCGACAAGGAAAAGCAATGCTGGAGCGGCCAGACGCTGGTTGAGGCGGACCGCGTCATCGCCATCTATCACGGCTTGGAAGCGGGCAACGGTATCGCCACGGCCGGCGACCCGCTGCTGTTGAACTGGAAGAAGCATCCCGGCAACCCGGTGATCCCAATTGTCCCGGTCGATGACAACGGCGCTCCCTACCGCGTCTTTGACCCGTGCATCTGGCGGGAAGACGACGGCTACTACGCGCTCTCGGGCAGCTATACGCACGGGACGCTCAAGGTGGATTGCCGGGGCGCGGAGTATTTGTTCCATTCGAAAGACCTGGCAGAATGGGAAAGCCTGGGCACGCTCGTTGAATGTGGGTTCCATACCGAGCCGGGCGAGGACGGGGCCGTTCCCAATTTTCTGCCGATCGGCAACGGCAAGCACATGCTTCTGTTTTTCAGTCACAAGCGGGCCGGGCAGTATTATATCGGTGACTACGACCAGGCGAGGCATCGCTTCATCCCCGACTCCCACGGGCGTATGAACTACGGCCCGTGGTGCATCGGCAGCCTGCACGCACCAACGGCCGCGATCGACGACCAGGGTCGGTTCCTGGCGTTTTTCAACGTCTGGGAAGGTAAGCCGCCGGAGGGCTGGAATAATGTCATGACCTTGCCGCGGTGCCTGTCCCTGGAGGCGGACAACTCCCTGCGCATCGAGCCGGCGGCCGAGATCGAATCCCTGCGTTTCGACCACTGCTGCACCGGGCCGATGACGATTCCCGGCAACGGTGAAATCGTCTTGGAGAAGGTGCGCGGGAAGGCGATCGAGCTCGAGGCGGTCATCGACCCCGGCATGGCGCGGGAAGTGGGGCTTTGCGTTCTCCGCTCGCCGGACGGCGCTGAACGGACCCGTATCTCACTGTTCCAGAAAGAGGGCCAGCGGCCGGGGACCAGTGCGCTCCAGATCGACGTGTCGGAGGCATCTCTGCGAAGCGACGTTTTCGCACGCACACCGGAGACCGGGCCGTTCATTCTCGAGGCCGGAGAGGTGCTTCGCCTGCGGGTCTTCGTCGACCGCAGCATCGTCGAGGTTTTCGCCAACGGCCGCCAATGCCTGACTCTCCGGGCCTATCCGGAGCGGCAGGACAGCAACGGCGTCTCGGTCTTCACGCGGGGCGGCGCGGCGAAACTCGTGTCGCTTGACAGTTGGCAGATGCACAGCGTCTGGCCGGAGTTGAGAAATTGCGAAGGTGCCTAGCCCACAATCAGGGAAGGTGTAAACATGACGACTGACAACGGCTGGTTCGTTGATGCTCGTTATGGACTGTTCATCCATTACGGTCTGTACAGCCTGCTTGGGCGCGGCGAGTGGGTGATGAATCGTGAGCGCCTGCCGCAGGCCCGGATGCGTCACCTGATGACAGAGTTCACCGCGGCCGAATTCGACGCCGACCGAATCTGCGATCTCGCCGTCGCCGGCGGCATGCGATACGTCACCCTGACCAGCATGCACCTCGACGGTTTCCGCCTGTATGACACTGAGCTGTCCGACTTCAACAGTGTCAACGTCTGCGGCCGTGATCTCGTCGAGGAATTCGTCGACGCCGCACGGGCACGTGACCTGCGAATCTCTCTCTATCACGCCCTGAACAACTGGAGCGATCAACCCGATGCGGTCGCCGCGCTCGAGAGCGATGCAGCCCGTGAGGAATTCATTGCGAGCACTTTCGACAGAG
The DNA here is from genome assembly GCA_913042885.1 of uncultured Lentisphaeria bacterium. The sequence continues at coordinate 4,162 of CAJWLW010000067.1, forward strand.
TTCGTGAATTGGTCACCCGGTTCAATCCGATCGATGTCCTGTGGTATGACGGCTGGTGGCCATTCAATGCCGAAGAGTGGAAGGGTGAGGCGATGAACGCAATGGTGCGCGAGCTCCAGCCCCACGTCCTGTTTAATGGCCGCAATGGCCTGGCCGGCGACTTTGCCACTCCCGAGGGGCATATGATGGCGCCGCGACCGTGGCGACCGTGGGAAGCCTGCATAACGCACAATGACCACTGGGGATATCATCAGGGCGATCACAACTGGAAGTCACCAGATACGTTGATCGACCTGTTGGCGACGGCGGCGCAAGGCAGGGGCAACTTGTTGCTCAATGTCGGGCCGCATGGTGACGGATCCATCCCCGAGCCATCCGCCTCCGCCATCGAGGAGGTCGGCCGTTGGTTGCGTGATCACGGCGAATGTATCTATGACAGCGATCCGTTCACATTCGAGCTGATGGAACGCGGCGATCACAATGGCGATTGGAACCACAACGGCCTGTTTACCCTCAGAGGCCAATCGCTTTACCAGCTGGTGCGGTACTGGCCGGGCAACGAGCTGGTGGTCGCGGGCTTGGATACCGAGGTCGAACGCGTTACCCTGCTGGGCACGGGCAGCCAATACGCTTTCACGCAAACCAACGGAACGGTTACTGTTACCGGTCTGCCCGGCACACCGCCGGACACCATCTGTCCGGTTTTACGTTTCGACTGCGCTGATATTCCCCGGATGTACCTGACCGGCGGCATGCGGGTGCCCAACGTATCACATCCACCCTACGATCCATGCCAATCGGACATCATGCGTTGAGTTGTGGGCAACATAGAGCGCTATTCGGGACACATGGGCCAAAGGGAGTTCCGGCTTTGCGGAAAATCGTGCAACGATTAAGGAATGAAAAATGATTGACAAGATATTTCTTGTTCATCATGCGCATACCGACACTGGTTTTACCGATTTCGTCGATACGGTGCGGACACAACATTCGGAAAAACTCGACCGGATCATCGAGTTGTGTACCCAGAATCGAAACCGCCCGGAAGGTGAGCAGTTCAAATGGACCATCGAGTCCGCCTGGGTGGTGCATGAGTATATGCGAACACGTTCCGAGGAACAGAACGCCAAGCTGATCGCGTTGCTGCAGGAAGGCTTGATCGAGCTGACCGGTTTCTTCACGCAGATACTCACGGAGTTGCCGACGTTTCAGGAGCTGGCTCACTCGGTCGAGTTTGCGGCACGCTTGGGGCAACGGCACGATTTTGATGTAAGTAGCGGGATGCTGTGTGACCTTGGCGGTGCCACATGGATGCTGCCCGAGGTGCTTTCCCAGTCCGGGATACGATACTATACGGCGGGCTGTGGCGGCTGGCGCGTCTTGCTGCCGTGGGTCAACCTGCCGCCGCTGTTCCGCTGGCAAAGTCCATCGGGAAACAGCGTACTTTTCTGGCAATACGGCTCCGGAATGGGGGACCAGCCGGAGGGCGTGGGAGCGCTGTATCCGCAGTATGCATTCGGGTACTACAATGTGCTGTGGCCGCTCCGCGGATGGTACGATCCTGTCGCCCGCAAGTATTTGTACGATGTGGAGCTGGACAAACAACTGGGCACCATCCGGTCCAAAGCGGAGGCAGTGCAAAGCGCCAGGGACGGCATGGACGCACTTCAGGATTATCTCGCCGCCCGCGACTATCCGTATGATGCGGTGATGTTTCAGGCGGCGGCGGACAACTTTGGACCGGATCCGTTATTGTGCGAGACCGTCGACGAGTGGAATAAGACCATCGAGTCACCACGAGTGATCATTGCAACGCAATCGGAGTTCTTCCGGTATATGGAGGGCCGGTACGCTGCAGACATCCCCGTACTCAACGGTGAATTCTCCTGTCCATGGTCGGATCACGCGGGGACCGCGGCGCGGGAAACAGCATTGTACCGTGAAGGCGGACGGCGCTGGCGAAAAGCCGGTATTGTCGCCGGGCTGGGGCGCATCGCCGCCACCGGTAAAGGCAGCATTCCGGCGGACAACGCTGACGAGATATGCTGGAACCTGCTGCATTATTCCGACCACACCTTCGGTCTCAATGGACAGTATCTTCAAGAAACGGTAGATGCTGCCGGCCCGGTGACGGATCCGGCTTTTGACAGGCTCAAAACGTCGTGGCGCGATAAGGCGCAATACGCTGAAAGCAGCGCGTCACTGGCGCAACAGGATCTCGACAAGGCGCTTGCCCGGCTCGGCGATGAATTGCCCGGATTGAGCGCGCCGAATGTCGTTGTCGTCAATGCCGATCTGTCGACGCGAAGCGATTTGGTGCGCGTGAACCTGCCTGCAGGCAGTTCGCACCTGCGCCCGTACGACGTCGTGAAACAAGAGTTCGCGCCCGCAGACGTGCTCGTCGAAAATGACAGTGCCACAAGCTTGACGTTTCTTGCCGCGGATGTGCCCGGCGGCGGCTATAAGGTTTATCCACTGAAGAAAACGGCCGCGCCGACCACAGACGTGAACACATCGTCGGACACATGGGCGATTGAAAATCGGTTCTACCGTATCGCCGTGGACGAGAAAACCGGCTGCATCGGCAGCATTTACGATAAAGAACTGGACGCTGAGCTGGTGGATGCCGCCGCCCGCTGGCCGTTTAACGAATACATCCATGAAGAGTTGCATGATCTGTCCACCGACGCAACGGCAGCCGGCATGGTGGTCCCGAAGCAGCGAACCTACCGGGTGCCGGAGAAGCGCGGCGTTACTGCAGAGCGGCATGTCGCAGAGTTGAGTCAGTGCCTGTCGATAAACCGGGCAGTGGTCGACGGACCGTCACCGGTGGCGTTGACCCAGACGGTTCGGTTGTGGAATCACACGAAGCGCATCGACATCGTCAACAGGATTGTCAAAGAACCAACCCTGAAGAAGGAGGCCGTCTATTTCGCCTTTCCCTTTGCCGTGGAACCTTTCTCGGTACAGTGTGAGATTGCCGGTACCATTCTCGAGCTCGGCAAAGATCAACTCCCCGGCTCGCACACGGACTACCAGGCGATTCAAAATACCGTCGCGCTGAGTGGAGGCGATACCTCGGTTTTGTGGTGTACGCATGACGCGCCGCTGGTCAGTTTCGGTGATGCCCGGACCTTCATGTGGGCAGGGCTGGACTATCATCCCGATCAACCGCATTTATACAGTTATATCATGAACAACTGCTGGCCCACCAACTGTCGGTTCTGGCAGGAGGGTGAAACTGTATTTCGCTATTCTCTCACCAGCCGGCGGAAGGCCCCGACAAGGAAAGAGATAGTCAGCTTTGGACGCCTGTGTGCCGAGCCGCTCGAAGCGTGTCTGCGTTCCCCGGGAGGAGACCTTGCGGATACGCCCCCGACATCGCTTTTCAAGATCAACGGCGATGGCCTTTTGCTTGAAGCCATTGAGCACCTCGCTGATGACCGGCGCATCAGGGCGCTCCTGATTGAAACGAATGGTGTCGGCAGCAGGCAGGAAGTAGTGTTTAACGCCGACATCGTAGCAGGTGCATGGCGCACCGACCTGCTCGGCAATGTTCGTGACGCATGCACAATTCATGAGAATTCACGCGTCGAGTTTGCGACAGAGCCATACGAGTTGGTTGTTGTCGAGTTTGAACTCGACAAGTAGTTTTGGATTAACATGCACATTTCGTGGCAACCTGCCGAAGACAAGGGATACGTGATCGTTCAGGGCGATCGATTACAGGGGGCAACCGTCAAGGTGTGGTATGTCGAGCTCTATATGGGCCCCGAGTCACATTCCCGCTGGCCCGGCGCCACGATCCAACACACGACCCGCCTTGTGGATGCGGACGCAAACGGGCAATGGCTGAAATTGCGCTGTGCACTGGATGACGGCGTCCTGATCGACCATGAGATAACCGTGGATGCCGATGTCATTGATTTTCGATCAACAGCGGCGAACCCCTCTCGCCGTGATTCGGATGTTGCCTGGGGCGCACCTTGTGTGATTGTCGATGACTTCACCGGGGGGGACGCGGAATCTTACCTGTCGAAATGCTTCATCTTTCTGAACGGGCAGTTGACCAGATTGCCGGTGGAACCCTGGGCTCGCCACGCCGTTGAAACACCGGGTCAGGTCTGGTGTCCGCGGCACGTGAACCGCGCCGACGTGGAGCCCCATCCATTGAGTGAACTGGTTCCCGATAACGGTTTGATCGGCTGCTTCTCGGCAGATGAAGAGAGCGTCATGGCGATTGCCTGGGAGCCATACCAGAATCTGTTCCAGGGAATCATAACCTGCCTGCACGCCGATTTTGGAATTAATGGGCTGCCGGCAGGTGAATCCAAGCGGTTGCGCGGCCGGATCTATTTCACCGAGGCGAATATTCCCGGTCTGCTCGACCGATACCGTCGGGATTTCCCGGAACATGATCCAGGCCGTCAACTGTGAACTTTGACATATGAAAACTAACCGTTGTTGCGGCTCCGGCCGTCAGGAGAAGACGAAATGAATTACATGGACAGCACGATGTTGGCGATTGGCGACAATACACAACTCTTTCTGGACAACCTGATTGTCGAAGCCTCGCACGATGTGACCAAGACAACTCATCAGCCCCGCAAAGACCCGGCCAATCCATTGATCATAAAGGATCGGCCATGGGAGCATTTACCCTATTTCACCTGCAGCAATCATGTGGTGTTGCGGGATTCACAGGATGGTCTTTTCAAGTGCTGGTACGAAGACCTGATTGATCACAGTGGCAGGAAGTATCTGGTCGAGGCGCGCGTATGCTATGCGGTAAGTGAGGACGGCCTGCGTTGGGAGAAACCGGAGCTGGATGTCCATGAGGAAAATGGTCGAAAGACCAATGTGGTTATCGGCGGCGAAGACGGAATCGAGCAGACGCATTCATGTGGCGTGATCGAGGATCGTTTTCCGCCGGACCCGTCGCGACGGTACCGGGCCATCTTTTCCCACTACCCGCCGTTCGAGGGGCAGATACGAGCGGCCCATTCTGCGGACGGAATCCACTGGCAGCTGGAGACCGAATCCGTATCGTTCGGGAATCTCGGCGGGGCTATGGGCGACGCTGCCATTCTGGATTACGACCCGTACAGCCGCAACTTCATCACGACTTGCCGGCCCAGTCGCATGTGTTCCCCGTGCCTGAACCCGCGCAACCCCATGGGGCCGACAAATCCCGGCCCCCGCTATCCCCATGATTTTGCCAAGCAGAACCGCCGCCGCATTTTCCAGGCGGAAAGTCCGGATATGCTGCATTGGAGCCAGCCGCATCTGGTGTTGTGTCCGGACGACGAGGAGGACAACATCGATGACGGGTTCTACACCATGGTACAGTGCGAATATTCCGGCATCTATCTCGGGTTTCTCAACGTGTTTCATCGGACGTCGAATCATATGGATGTGCAACTTGTCGTCAGCCGTGACCGAAAGAATTGGCAGCGCACAAATAACCGACAACCGTGGCTGACGCTCGGCACGCCGGACAAATGGGATCAGGGCATGGTCGCGAGTTCTTCTGCGATTCTCGAGGTTGGCGACGAGTTGTTTTTCTATTATGGCGGGTGCTCCTGCCATCATGACTACTGGATTTGGGGGCCGCGGGAAGGACTTGACCACCCGGAAGTGACAGATCCGGACCTGATCCGCTTCGGGCTGGGGTTGGCCCGCCTGCGCAAAGACGGTTTTGTTTCCTTTGATGCCGGTTCGGTTCGCGAGGGCATGATGGTTACCCGTCCTTTCTCCTCCGAGGGTGAGAGCCTGATAATCAACGCGAAATGTGGCGGCAACGGCTACATCAAAATAGAAGTTCTCGACCAGTATGATGAGATCATCGAGGGTCGCAGCAAGGAGGCGTGCGATGTCTTTACTGCAGACAGCACGGCCCACAACGTGACGTGGAACGGGGACGGCAGCCTGCCTGTCACACCGATGTCCGGCGGCGGCGACACGATCTATCCATGGAAGTCCCAGCCGCAGTTTCGCAAGCTGCGTTTCTTCATGAAAGACGCGGAACTCTACTCTTTTTCCATGAAGTAATGGCGCCCCGGCGTGTACCCGTACGGTTCATGCTGAATCAGATAGTCCCAGTCATCCGGCTGGATTTCGTATACGGTTTCAATTGGCAGTTCATCGAAGAATGCCTGGGCCGATGACGGGATCTTGATTTTCTCACTGCGATCGCGCCAGAAAATATGATGACTGTTTACCAACATGATACGTGGCGCATCTGAATCGTTCGGCATGCCGCGGTGCCAGAGGCGCATGTCGCGCATCAACAGGTCCCCCTGGCTGGTGCAGGCGCGGATGGGTGGGCAGATCTCACGCCTCGCCGTGGTGGCTGCAGCGGAAACTTCAATGGCATCACCTCTCCAGATGGATGTGTCGAGATGCGTGCCGGGCCACAGCTCGATAGCGCCGTTTTCCTCGTTGACGTCGGTTATCGGCGTGTTGACGATCAGGCTCACCGGTGGATGTGCCTCTTTCAAGTCGGGCCACAGTTGGCCATGGTCGGCATGCAGCGGTTGGGCCGGGGTACCGGGCATAATCGCCAGGCCCATGTAAGTGCTGTTGAAAAACTTGCGGTGCACGGCCGTCGACACGGCACAGGCAAAGGGATTTGCCAGGATCTCCGTGAACAGGTACGGATGCATCGGTGGCGGCTGCACAGTAACATGCCCTTTCACCCAGTTGTACGGCGGGGTCTGCCGTGAAGCCAATGCCAGCAAGCGGTCGAGGTCCTCGAGCATGCGGCCTTCAAGTGCATCCAGAACCTTCGCCTGTACGGCCTGGCGAAGGATCACGTAGCCCTCCGTTCGCAACGCCTGCTGCGCTTCGGCAATGTGTTCCATGCTCAGTTGCTGCGCCTGGCACTCGGCATCCGAAATCGTGATGTCGGTTTTGACCATTCTTTCGTCTCCCCAGTTTTCCTGCCCGCCGATTTTGACGCCATGCAGGAATATACCGGCATCGCCGTCGAAAAGGTGCCCAAATACAGCATAAACCCTTCCCTTTCGAATTCTCGGCCAGGCCGAGAACTGTATGACAGCAGGCGATGTGTGAAGATCGCAATGGATTTTTCCGGAGATGCGTTCTACGTTGTCAAATTGGTGTTGGGAACTCAATCACCTCCTGCACCCGACGACACTGATTCTCGAACCTCGGATCTCTATTCATGCCTTCCCCTGTCCTTCTCGCCGCACATATGAACGACCCGTGGATGCCAACCACGGAGTCTGGGATCAAAGGCCACTTTTATCAGGAAGGCGAACGCCAGACGGAACTGCCGTCCGATTGGTATTCAATCCTCAGCAGGCTTGGAGTCACCATGTTGCAGGTGGACTCCGAGCACCACACGACCAACGAGACTCTGCCGGGCGTCTGGGACTGGGCGGCGTACGACCGGCTGTTCGAGGCGATCCGGAACGGCGGCTTCCAAGCTATTTTCTTTCCGCATTGGCATTGGCCGCCGGACTGGTATGAGGAGTCGGACGAATTCATTTCCTGTCGCTGCCTTGAACACGATGAGGCCATTCCCTGTATCTCGCCATGGAGCCCGCACGCGAAGGCCTGGTTCGAACGATGCATCAATGCAATGGCGGAACATTACGGTGAGCCGGACGTCGTCGCCGGCATTTACCTGGGTATTCATGGAGACTGGGGCGAGGCCATGTATCCGCTTGGCGGTGAGGTCGGCATCGCCTGTCTCGAGTACGGCCGTGGTTTGAAGGACGCGCACTGGCATCCGGATTTCTGGTGCAACGATCCATGTGCCCACGATGATTTCCGCCGCACTGCCATTCGCAAATACGGATCGCTCACCGCACTAAACGATGTCTGGCAAAGTCGATACGACAACGCGGAGCAGCTCGAATTTCCGCGAACGCCGGACCCCGATAATCCCCGGCCATGGCTGGATTTCATCGAATGGTACTACGACAGCATGACCAGGTTCTCGGTGATGGTTGCCGAGCTCTACCGCCGTCGTTTCCCGAATCTGCTGTTGATGCTGCCCCTGGGCGGAGGCACCGAGGCGTTGGTGTTTGGCCAGGACAATACCGGTCTGCCCAAGGCGATGAAGCCATTCAACGTTACCATCCGGTCGACGGCTTCCGGCTCGACACAATCAAACAGGCAATACTCGACCGCCGAGAAATTCCAACGCAACTATCCGATTCTCAAACGCATCGCCTCAGCCTGCAAATTCTACGGCAATGAACTGTGGCTGGAGCCGCCCTGGCCGCCAAAGATGGGACGTACCGCGACGGTCACGAAACTGTTCGAAGTCCTCTCATGCGGTGCTGTTGCTTTTTACGACTGGAGCCGCAACATCGTTGAGAACGCGGACGTGTTTGAGGAGTACGCAGAATTGCTGACCGTGCGAACTCCGCAAGTCGATACGGCTATCTTTTTTCCCGCCACCTCACATCGGCTGTGTCCCGATCAGTCGATGCCCGAACCCTTCTGGGAGGGCGCGGCCGATATCCGTCGCGTCCTTGACTTTGATGTGGTCGATGAGCGTCTCATTGCCGACGGCGCCCTGGCCGGCTACCGCGTTCTGATCATCTTCGGCACCGACGTTGTTGAAGCTGAAACCATCGCCGGCATTACGGCATGGGTTGAAGCCGGAGGTGCCGTCCTCCTCGATGGCGTCGGCCCGGTGCGAACGGTCGAGGGCGATCGCGCACCGTACGACGCGCTTGCGGGAATGGCGCCGGAGTCCGGCATGGTTGAAACCGCTCCGGCGCCGATCGACCTGCGTCACGATGTATTCCTGCAGCACCTGGCGGCGACACCGCATCGCGTCGCCCACCGCGCATACACGGGATTGAGTGACGATGCCGAAATCCTGGCGGCATCGGGGGACGGCAACGCCGTAGTCTGGCAATGTCGACACGGCGACGGTACCGCCATCGTCTGCGCGGGGGATTGGGGCGAGCGCCGGGTGTACTATGAAATCATCCGCGACGCCGTATACAATCTCTCGGCATTGGCCCCTTCATTCCGCGACGCGCCGGCGTATAACGACCACTGGGACGATTGCTTTTCCACCGTCACCGAGGACGGGATCATCTTCCTGAACCTCGAACCGGTGGCCGTCGAGAAGACCGCCTTTGGCCGGACGCTGTCTATCGAGCCGAATGCGATCGCAATAATATCCGTAGATGTTCCGGGATGACGGTTGGCTTATCACGCCGAAGCCTGGGGCGAAGGCAGATCTGCGAATGAATCCCGCGGTGCTGCTGCGGACGTGTCATAAGCCCTGTTTACTCATCCATTCGAGAGCAGCGACTGGACGTACTGGAGGTTTCGCCGGGTATTGTTTTCGAGGCCCGCGAGATCGGTGTCGACAAATTCGAAGGCGTCCGGGCTGACGCTCAGGTGCGTTTCGACAACCACATAGCCGGTGTATCCGTCATCCGCGAGACCGGCGAGCTGCCCGGGCCAGTCAACGACGCCCTGCTCGATCAGCGACCAGCAGTTCTGCTGAGGATCGTAGTTCTTGAGATGCACGTGCGAGACCAGATCCTTGATCTGATCGTACTCGGCCGGGTAGGGCACGGCGCTGCCGGCGCGCGCGGAATTGCTGGGGTCCCAGCAGAGGGTGAGACGATCGGCGCCGATCTGGCGGATCATCCCGGCCGCCTCGAGACCGGTGGCCCCCCAGCAGATGGATTCGTTCTCCAGCACCAATCGGCATTCATGGCGGCCGGCGATATCGGCCATCTCGGCAACCCGATCGATCGCCGCCTGCGGCACCTGGGGTGAATCGTCACGCTTGAAACCGAAACAGATCACCCGATCTGTCCCGGCGCGGCGCGCCCATTCACAGGCTCGCGGCAGACCTTCAGCCAGGACCGTAGCAACCGACGGATCGTCGATGGCGCATTTGCAGAATCCCGGTGACACGCCCGAAATTTGCAGGCCGGCATCATCGACCATCTTGAAAAAATCCCGCAACTCCGTATCCGGCCCCTCCGGGAAGCGGCCGCCGGGCAGGCTTCGCACCTCCACGAAATCGACGTTCCACTGCTTTGCCAGTTGCACGGCTCGTACCGGATCTTCACGGTTGATTTCGTCGGTAAAGACTGAGATCTTCATCATCCCTCCATGCCTTGGAATAGTCGTTCAGGTTCTGTTTCCGGCCTCGGCTGGCATGCGCGTCATCCGCGGGAGAGTGGTTTGTTGGGTGCCCACGGCTGCGGCTTGCCGAGTCAGCCTGGCCGAGGCCCGTTCGTCGTTGAGAATCCGGGCGCAGTCACCGGCAATGACATCCGCCACCAACACATTATCATTTCCCATGCCCCTTTGCATCTTTCATGAGGCAGGATGGCGGATGTACACCGGTATCCAAAGCTGCCGCGAAGACCCGCGCTTACCGCGACCCGTTTGCAGATCCCGTGCCCGTACCGGCAAAGACCCACACGAGATTGAAAAACACAACGAGGTGGAGGCACCCGGTGCCCAGGATGCCTTCACTGCGCGTCTGGTCGAGACTGAGCCGAGCACGCTCGGCGAGATCCAACGTGTCGGGCACAACAGCTTGATAGTACGTTCCACGTTGAGCTGGAAGCATGGGCAATTGTTCTTTCCGGCGGTTTGTCCGCAGTGCCTTGCATAGCACCAAGAACGGTGGCGGCTGTAACCGGAGATTAAAGCGGCGTCGGCGGAAATTGTGCTCGAAGCAACACTTATCTTGACTTGCCATTCCGATGTCGTTGCCTATATTCCCAGCCTTTCTGCGGTCATACAAATCGGGCATACTGGAGTTGCGGACATGAAAAAAATTGTTGTTACCGGGGCCAAGGGCGGCACGGGTACCGGCATCGTGGCGGTGTTGAAAGACCGCGGTTACGATGTGCTTTCTATCGATCTCCTGCCGCAGGCCCTTGGCGATGTGGATTACAAACAGATCGACCTGCGCGACGCTGCCGGTGTGAACGACGCATTTGCCGGCGCCGACGGCGTCATACACTTCGGCAGTGTGCCCGCTGACGTGTGGCTGTCTACCACCGAGGCGTTCCACAACGTCGCGGTCGCCGGCTTCAATGTATTTCAAGCCGCGCACAACGTTGGCATCCGTCGCGTCGCCTGGGCGTCGAGCATCGAGGTCTACGGCGATCTGCGTGAGCACCTGACACTGCCGATTACCGAAGAGAGCCCGCAGGCGCCGCCCGGTATTTACGGCGCCTCGAAGGTGCTGCTGGAATCGCTCGCTCACAACTACTGCCGCTGGCACAATATGGCGATCGCAGGATTTCGTCTGACTCGAATCATCTACGACAGCGCCTACGGCAAGGAGCGCATGCAGCGGTGGTCGGGGGACGATGCACTCGGTCACGATTGCATGTGGTCGTATGTGGATGCCCGCGACGTGGCGACTGCCTGTCTGGCGTGGCTCGAGTCGGACCGCCAGGGTGCGGAGGTGTACAACATCGGCTGCGACAATGTGCACAGCGAAACACCGACCGCCGAGCTGCTCGAGCATCACGGCTTTGCAGGAAAGGAAGTCACCCGTGAACACGGCGAGTATGAGACGCTTTTTTCATCGGCAAAACTGAAAGCGCACCTCGGCTGGCAGGCAGAACATGACTGGCGGGATATTCTTGCCGAATGACTACAGTCATGCAAACGGCCAAAGACCTGACGGAGAAGAGGGAAGTCCCTACACCCACGGACACCATCGCCGGGAGCGACTCGGGGAAAGGAAACCCGTGACATTGCGGCTGCCATGCTGGACCACGGCGCCGCACTTGCGGCCCCGGTCCCTCTCGACCTCGTGTCGAGGGTGAATGTGTTCGGCAGCTATCAAAAGGTGTTTTCCCAAAGAAGCCTCCAGCCGCGGATTGTATTGGCGGTACATGGTAGTCGCCAAACATTTCTTCGGCGAGGAAAGAGATCGAGCTTTCTTTAACGGCAGTTGTTTTGGGCATTGGTAGATTCCCTTGAGTTAATGTTTGAAACGATTAAAGTCCGTTTTCTCACTGGCGCGTTGAAATCCAGAATGGTGAGGCCAGGATGAAGGCCATCCTCAAGGATAAACAGGAACCGGGTCTTGCTTATGGCGAGCATCCGGTCCGCGACTTGAAGCCGCATGAAGTGTTGCTGCAGATTCATACTGCAACGATCTGCGGGACAGATATCCTCATCTACCACTGGCATCCGTTGATCAGGGATTTTATCAAGGACCCGCCATTCATTCCCGGACACGAATGCGGCGCGGTGATTGCAGAGCTGGGAACGGAAGTGCGCGGCTTTTCCGTGGGCGACCGGGTTGCCGTGGAAACCCATCTGCCGTGCGGCAACTGTTATCAATGCCGCACCGGCGAACAGCACATTTGCAGGGACATGGTGCTCTTCGGCCACAACTTCAACGGGTGTTTCGCCGAATTTGCGGTGGTTCCTCAGCAGATACTGTTCAAAATCGACGACGCATTAAGCCTTGAAAAGGCAGCCTTACTCGAGCCGATGGGCGTCTCTTTCCAGGGCGTCGAGAAGGCGCAGGTCGCCGGGGATTCAGTGGCTGTCATCGGGGCCGGCCCGATCGGGCTGTTCGCCATTTACCTGGCAAGAAAAATGGGAGCGACGCGAGTGATTGCGATCGACATCAACAAATTCCGTCTGGACCTGGCCCTTCAGTTAGGTGCCGATACGGTGTTTGATCCGCAACAGTCAAACGTGCCCGAAGAGATCCTGGCCTTGACCGATGGCGACGGTGTGGGCCGAATCATCGATGCGGCAGGTGCCAATGAGTCCTTGTCCGAGTCTTTCAGTTACCTGCGCAAGGGGGGGCGGTTGATCCTGGTTGGAAATCCCAAACAAGACCTGGTCATCAAGAGCCCGATGGTCAGCCTGGTGCAGAAGGAAATCACGATCAAGGGCGTCCACGGCAGGCGGATGTATGACACGTGGGAGAAAACCCAGAACTTTCTCCTTGAGAAAACGCTGCCCCTGGAGTTGTTCGTATCGCACGAGTTCGCAATGACCGATTATGACAAGGCCTTCGCGGAGATCGACTCTGGCAGGACCAGCAAAGTAATGCTGAGGAACAAACACGAATGATCAATGATGTGACCGGTATTTCTGTGTCGGGCATCCGTTGATTGGTGCCAATGACCGGCTCGACCAACTGCAGCGATTCGTCGGGACCGTCAAGCAGCATTAAGGCGTGAAGGGGACTATCTAATAGCGTCCAATGTCGTCCTGCTGCATACTTTTGATTGTGTATCCTGCCGCAGTTTCCCGGACATTTTCTTGTCGTTGGTCAGGGTGTCAAAATGCAGACTTCGTAGGGTAGCAGTGTGAGTGCGAGCTCGCCGTCGTGCACCGGCAAGGATTCATTGATCGTTGCCGGGCCGGACGTTGCCGATCTGACACCTGCGGGCATTACCAACTGGGCGATTCGGCACACCGCAGCGGCAGCGCTATCAGAAAGTTCGACCGTGACGCGTTGGTCCTGTGTGGTTTTGTTGATCAGCCAGACGCGGAGTCCGTCCGGCTGTTCGACGGCGAAGGCGTCTATCGGGCCGTGGGGGTCGACCGAGGTTGGCGCGATCGGCCTGCCGACCGTTTCTGCGGCCAGCTCCAGCACCCGTTGGGCGAAGGCGCCGTCAACGCAGAACACCGCTTCATCGGCGCCCGCCAGGGCCAGATACTTGACGATACGGGCGCACCAGGCGCCGGCGAAAGGTGCGCTGTTGCGCGCATCTGCAGCCGGACGCGGGTGGGCCGGTTCCAGTGTGATGGCATCGACGCGGCACCGCGCCCCAGGTGCGAACGAGCGCAGCGTTTTCACCTCGGGCACCAGTACGGTGACGTTCTCCATGAGCGTGTCGTCATCCCAAAGGTGCCCGGCGGGTTGGAAACCGAAGGTCACCGTCTCTGCCTCCCGATGCGGGTCCCGGTTTCGGTTCGGCGCGGCAAACACGGCGTCCGGTGTGGACTCGGTCGCGGGGTGAAGTTGCGGCACCACGGCGGCTTCATCCGTCGCCCCGACGGCAATCCGCACCGGCTCATCGGCACTGACTTGCGGGGGCGCTGCCGTAGTGACTTCGAGCACTACGGACTGTCTTCCGCGTTGCCCCTTTGTCAGTTCCATCGACGTGTATGGATTATGGGTGAACGCCTTGTACGAACTATCACCGAAATTACGCTGATCCTCCATCTGGAAAAGCCCGTCGACAAGTCGGCAGCTGACGCTGATCCCGTCCGCTGTCTCGTAGCTCAGACTGCTGTGATATTCGGCAACAAGTTCCGGTGAGACCAGCTCGGGAAACTCCGATTCACTGATGCTGCCATCCTCGTTGACGATCGAAAACGTTTGCCGTCCCGCCAGGGAATCGCTCCCGTAGA
>CAJWLW010000068.1 GCA_913042885.1 uncultured Lentisphaeria bacterium
TATTGGCAGGCGGTACGATGATTCCGTCAAATCGACGTCGATCATGAACGCGCCCTCAGTGCCGGTTTGCATATTCGCGTGTACTGGTGAAAGCGTGTCGGTGTAGCTGTGCCGACGCCTGTTTCAGAACTGCCGCATTACCGCGTTGCCAGGAAATCCACCCAACTCTGCACGCCGGTGCGGACCTCTTCAACGGTGCAGCTCGCTTGGTAGTTTTCGTACTCGATTGCAAACGCACCGTCATAGCCAATGTCGTTGAGCGCGTTCAACACCCAGTCGAAATCAACTGCGCCGCCGTCGGGATCGGCCCAGGCGATCGCCTTCGCACCGCCGCCGAGGTCAACACTCTTCAGATGAACATGCACGATCCGGTCGGCAAATGCTTGTGGGATTTTCCTGTATAGCGCATTCGCTGCCAAGTTGCCGGGATCATACAACAGGCCGACATTGTCCCGTGCGACACCATCGAGGATCAACTGTATCGATTCGGTCTGCATGATCGGGCCGCTACCGTGGGTTTCGAAAACCAGCTTGATCCCTCTTGTTGCGGCGTAGTCGGCCAACACCTGCATCGATTCGACCAGGCTATCGAGCTCATCGAGGCGTTCACCGGGACCCGGCAGGCAACGCATGATCGGCGAGGCCAGGCGACTGCACAGATCGATAGTCGCTTTGCCCCAGGCGATATCCGCTTGACGCTCGTCCTCGCTGGCCCCACGGAATTTCATGCCCGGATACGAGGCAAGATGGATCAGGTGCAGATCACGGTCGCCGAGCAGCGTTTTGACCCGGTCAACGTCACTCGCTGGTGCATCCGAGGCCACGTGCCCGTGGTTGTCGTAGTACGGGGAAACCTGCCAGAGGTCGACACCGGTACAACCGAGCGCCTTGATTTCGTCCAGTGCAGGTTCCAGCTCCAACATGCGAAAGCTCAGCGTACAAACACCGATTCTGTTGCGGTTCATTGTGATTTCCCGGCTTGTATGATTTCAGGGGTCATCATCTTGCCCGGCGTACGCCACTTCGACTGCCGTTACCCGGGGTGTACTCAGGGCATTCATGGCGCCGAGCGCCAATCGGTATTGCATCCAATAACCGGCGAAGCCCGTGGCCTCCACGGCATCGCCGTTGTCGAACCAGCTCGATGCACCTGCCGGTCCAAGCCAATCGGCGGCAGCCAGAGCTTCGCGGGTTTCGGCGAAGCGCAATTGTGCCTTCACCCAGGTTTTGGATGGAACCTCTGCCTGCCACGAGATGCCGCCGGCGGTGGCGCCGTCGGGCAACTTGAAAACACTTGATTCGTAGGTCTCCTCCGGCCCACGATCAAGGATGTTCCCCGGTTCAATGGAAGTCATCCCGTGCGGCCCGGAAGTCGGTAGGCGCGTTGTACGGCGCGCGTCGAATCCGTCGGGACCATTCCACCACACTTCGGAATACCCCTGGTGACTGCCCCAGAGCTTGTGATTCGCCACGGCCAGATCGATCCAACCGTCCTCGTTGAAGTCTGCCGCAACGCAGCCCGACGCCGAGTGGGTGAACAGCCGCTTTCGATCGGCCGCGGAAAAACCTGTGCCCGGGCGGTTCCAGTAGATATACGAATCGAGATCTCGGTTCTTGCCGTCGGCGTACGAGCCGACATACAGATCGAGACTGCCGTTGTTGTTGAAATCCGCGATCGCCATACTGTTGATCCCGTTGCCGGGCAGCATGCAGCGTCGATCTTCACTCAAGCCCTCGGGCCCGTTCCAATAAATGTATACGAAGGAATCATGGGGCAGTCCGCGCGATGGAACGTGCCCGCCGAGTATCAGATCCGGATAACCGTTGCCGGTGAGATCCGCGGAGCGGGCGCATGCTGGGCGCTCTACCGAGAGCGTCTGACAACGGTCCATGCTGAATCCCTCCGGACCGCCCCGGAGAATAAAACTCCGATCGCTAAGAACCTGCGGCACCACCAGGTCGAGCCAGCCATCATTATTGAGATCAACAAGATGAATCCAGCGCGGATTGTTGTAGGTGACACCGTCCTGTGTCATTTCAATCCGATCGGGATTTTCCGTATCGAAACCCTGGGCGTTGCCGTAAAAAATCAGCAACTCCGGGTTGTCACAACCGCCGAAGATCAGATCGAGATAGCCGTCGCGATTGAGGTCCGCGCAACATGCGCCGTGTGCCTGCGATGTCGGCAGTGTCCAACTGGGTTCCTGTGAAAAACCATCCTCGCCATTCAGAAAGACGAAAGACCCGGGATCGAGACTGGCGGAGTTTTCGGCACAATTCGCAAGGACAATATCTGCGTAACCGTCGTCATTGATGTCGCAACCCATCGCCTCGACTGCGCCCCATCCGGATAGGTCACGCCGACGATCCGCGACATAGCCGTCGGGACCGCCAAAGTACAGAGCCGGGCTGATATTGCCCAACTTATTGCCGCCGAAGTGATTGACAAAGAACACCTGTGGCGGTTCTCCCGTCGGCGTGTTGATCAGAAAGACTCTACGGGCATCCTCGGTCGGCAGCTCGATCGGGGTCTTCCGCGCGCCTTCGGGAGAGCCGCGATAAAGCAGGGAGGGCGCGCTGAACGATTCATAGGTGTGAAATTGGCAGATCACAATGTCATCGCAGCCGTCGCCATTGATATCTCCGACCGCTACATCGCAGGCGCGATCAGTCGGCAGCGCAGTTCGATGTTCGGCATCGAAGCCGTTTTCGCCGCCCCAATAGATCCAGGAACACTCACTGCCCCCAACGCTGTCGCGACACGCAACAACGAGATCCTCGGACCCGTTGCCCTTGATGTCACCGACTGCCACGGACATCGTCTGCCGGCACGCCAGGGCCCAGGATGGGCCGAAGCTGCGATCCTTGCGGATCGGAAGGAATATCACGGAGTTCGGCAGTGGTGCAACTAGATGATAACCATCGCACAGAGAGATGACCTGTGTGAGTGGATCCGGCTCCGCAACGTACTCGGCAGATGCCGCTTCATGATCGTCAGCCGCGACAGATTCGCCGCCGGATTCGACGGGAACCTCAATGCTCCGCTTCGGATCCAGGCCGTCGTCGGCACCCCAATAGATACGTGTACTGCCATCCGCTGAGCCCACGACCAGGTCGGCATAGCCATCGACATCCAGATCGACGGCCGTGATTTGACTGCCCTCGATCTGCAGGTCAACAAAGCGCTTCGGTTCGAACCCTATGGACGACTGATAAAACACCCGAAGACCGTGCGTGCACAGAAAAGCAAGGTCCGGTTTGCCGTCGCCGTTAAAATCACCGGCCGCCACAGAGTAGCATTCCGGTGCCGGCAGATGTTGCTGATAGTTCTCGCTGTAACCCGCCGGGGACCCGAAGTAAATGATGGCGTTCAAGTCGAATCGATTGCCATTGTAGAACATGCCCAGGACGAGGTCATTGTACCCGTTGCCATTCAGGTCGACGACGGCTCCCGATCTGGCCCCGTCAGATGGTAATGTCATCGGCGTCTGATCGTTCAGCGGGTCGCTGTACAGGTAAGCCGGCGCCGTCTCGAGGTGGTTCTGGCTGTTGCAGAACAGCAGATCCATGTAGCCATTTTTGTTGAAGTCATATTGATGGATACGTTGCAGTACACCGGCACGCGACACATAGATGTTATGTCCGGCGTTGCCGAACGTGCCGTCCGCAAAATCCGCGAACCCTTTTTCCTGCCAGACTTTGGACATGCTGCCCTGGTACCTATGGCTGTTCGACAACAATAACTTCGTAGTCACGCAACTCGGGTAGATTCACGATCGCCGCATTGCCGTGCACCTCGTACCTGCATACCTGATCGGCAACCAGCGCCCGCGGCGCTTCGATTGCGCCGGCGTCCGGCAATACGAGCTGCAAGCCGCGTTGCGGCGCGATCGCTGTAAACGGCCGCGGCGGCAGACCCGCATAGTTGACGAGATGAATCAGCAGCCGCTTGTGCTGCCGGCGCACACTCACCTCGACATTGCCGATGGCGCCCTGCAACGACACGCTTTTCTCAGAGAAATAGGCGACGGCATTTTTCAGCAACTGTTGGTACTCCGGCGGCGCGTAGTGCGCGCACATCTCACCGAAAGTGCCGGCCAGATAGAGGCTGTGCCCGCTGCCGAATCGATTGTGAATGATCGCCGGCCGCGCCGGCTCGGTCAGCGGCACATATCGGCCCGCTTGCACAGCGTGAAATTTTGCCAGCACATTTGCGGACTCCGCCGGCGTCACGTCGACCACCGATTCCGGTGCCGGCAACAGCGGAATATCGATGTGATCCACTAAGGGATGCTCGCTGCAGATCGAGAAATAATTGAAGTTCTTGTACGGCATTATGCGTCCTGCATACCTTGCCCCAAAAACGTCTGCCAGAGCGAAATCCGTGCGGGCCTCACCGCTTTCTGTATACAGCGAGGTGTCATGGCTCGAGACAATGGCACCGCCATTTTTCACGTACTCCCGAATCGCATCGACGGATTCGTCCGACAGACAGGCGCAGGTGGGCAGCAGCAGACAATCGTACCCGGCCAGCCGGTCGGCGGTCAGATCCAGATCGGTGGCCAAGTCGTAGGGGATGCCCGAGCGTGAGAGTACATCGCAGAAGCCGTGTAATGCTTCTGTGAAGTTGCCGCTGTACAACTCGCTCTTCTCCGCCGCGTCTCCATAGAAATCGGACGTCTCGCTGCTGACCCGATATTGATAATCCGTGGCGTAGGCATAGAGCACGGCAACCCGGGCCGCTGAGCGTGTCGCGACATAGTACGATTCGTGTGTCGCCAGGAAGCGCATCAGCTCGGTAGCAGCCTTGCCGCCCGGGGTATCCAACAAGCTGCTGTCGCCATGCAGCCCGTACCAGATGTTGGCGCCGTTGGCAACCGTCGATGCAATGCACAGCCTGGTTTCCGCCGGGGTGTGGATGTACCAGGACCAGGGTTTCTGGTCGGCTGCCATGAAGTTCACCCGCGGTTTGTCCGGTGCCAGTGCCTCCAGTAATTTGACAGTTATGCTGCTGCGCCAGAGATAGGCATCCCGTGGCGGCTCATAAAACATGAAACCGCCTTCATTGCCGACAAGATCGTTGTACGGCAACTGATCCACCGGTGACAGATACTTCGCCTGCGAAGCAGTGATCGGCAGGTTGATGTAAAAAATGCTGTCCGGCTTGTGTTGTTTGAACCGGCTGTAGGATTCACGGAGAAACTCGTGCAGGCTCTCCCCGATGAATTTCGATTGATGCTCGCCATCGACAAGGTCACCGCCATACTTGGACGTATACCGTGCCTGGCAGTGCGGACAGAAACAGCCGCCGGAGATTACAATCGGACCATCGAGGAACACTCCATCGATGTCGAAAGTTGCCAATGAGTCGATGACCGAAAAAAAGTGATCGCGCCACGGACTGTTGACGCAGCAGACGTAATAGGTTTCGTACTGCTTGGGACAGGAACCGTCGACCGCGCGCTGGGCCCAGTCTTCCCAATGGGATGCAAGCGTCGGGCCGAGGATATGCACGTTCAGATAGAGGATGATGCGCAGATTATTCTGCTGCGCCCGCGCCAGGTAATCCGACAGGATTTCAGCGTGGTGCTCGATGTCGAACAGCGCCGAGTAGGAGTCCGCCATCGGATGGAACAGTTGCTCCACATTGAAACCGGCGCCGGCCCATTTATCCGCCACTTCAAGCGTCTGTCCCGCTTCGAAATCGCATTGCAGGGCAGCGATTCGTAAAGGTCTGTCGTACCAGTGTTCGCTCATGGATGCTTTGGGTACAGGGGTCCCGTTTCCTGATTGCGACGTCGATGCGGCAGTGATGAGGAATTGCAGATCGGCATGGTCTGGAGTATACTGAACGTCGCGACGATCACAAGCCCGAGCCGAATAATTATGCAACAACCAGAAGCTGCAAACGGCCGACTCACGGTAGTCGAACTCTCAACGGTTCCGCGGCTGCTTTGTCGAGCATGCTTCACGCTTATCGAACTGCTGGTCGTGATCGCCATCATCGCCATCCTGGCGGCGATGCTGCTGCCGGCCTTAAATCAGGCCAAAGATAAAGCGCGGCAGATCGCTTGCACCAACAACCAGAAGCAACTGGGCCTGGGATGGCTCATGTACACGGATGACAATGAAGGTTTTGTCGTAAACTCGCACTGGGATACAAGCGACAACGGGGCGCGTTACATGCGCTACCTGTCGCCGTATTTCAACGGCAGACACCCGACGCTGCCAATCGGCAAGGAAGCCTGCCTGAATCCGGACAGCCCGTGGAGATGCCCCTCGGACACCGAGGAGTTCAATGGCAATTGGAAGCACTATGCCGAATGCAACAATGGTAGCGACAACCCTTCCTGTGGATACAACTACTGGGAACTGGGCATCGGCTATAATTTTTATGTGAAACTTGGCGGCATCACGAACCCCAGCGCCACGATCACTTTCATTGATACACAGCATCGGCTCGAGTCCGGTGACGGCTCAAGTTCAAGCATGACGCGGGGCGACGGGTCGGGTGACCCGCTGGGAGCAATCAACAACTACGGCGACCGGCACAATGGCGGCTTGAATCTACTCTGGGCCGATGGACATTCATCGTATGGCAATGCCGTATTCAGAGCCCAGCTGGGGTTGCCGCCGGCCTACCAGCAGTACTGGGAAGTTGTGCGATAGGCCGGCCGCATGATCGGAATCAGCGACGGCTTGGACCCGGCATGATGCCGATGATCCCGGGCGATGTCCATGAGTTACGAAGTTCTTCATACCACCGAGCTCGAAGTTGTCGTCGGTGACAACGACGCCGGCGATGCCGCGCATCCAAGTCATCGCGCCGACCTCAATGGCATCTGGTCATTGACCAGTGTCCACGAGAAACGCAACTGTTTTGTCCCACGCTATGCCGGTCTCAATCTGGAACACCTGATGGACGGGCTGTTCGCTACCGACCAGGAAGGCGATACGTTCGAACCCAGGCACCATCCAATGCAGGTGGAACGTATTTCCGACCGTGCAGTACGACTCGCTCAGTCGCGGACACCGCAGACACATGTCGAGTCGACGACAATTTTCGAGGTCAAGGAACCCAATATCATTGACTTCCATTTCACGGCGAAACTGCATCAACCGCCAAGGGCCGGAAAACAGTTCGGATTCTTCTGGGCGAGCTACATCAATGCGCCGGATTTTCCGTGCCTCTTCTTTCTCAACCCGGATGGATTCTGGAATTGCCTGAGCCCGGATATGCACGGCACGGGGAGTACCGTGTGTCATTCGACAATCGATGAACCACGGTTCGGCCTCGCCGATCGTTCCTACAACGTGCGGAGTCTGGCCCATGCATTCAGCGATCGCCGATTCGATCTGCCGCTGGTGTTCGGGAGACCGCACGACGGAAACATGCTGTACCTGCAGATGTTCGATCAGACATCGCCGGTTCGACTCACCATGTCACCGACCGGCGGTGATCACAACGACGAAAAGCGGGTCTATAATCCGGCTTGGGATTACCAGTTTGTTATCGACGATGTCGAAACAGGCAAAGAATATCACCTGCGCAGCCGCCTGGTTTACAAAGCCTATAGCAGCAGGGAGGAAGTGATCGACCTGTTTTCACAGTGGAAAGACGAAATCGGTGAATGACGCTGCTGGACCGTGGGGGAGGGGAGAATAACAGGAGGCAAGAGATTATGAGCAAGATCAGTTACAGCACCGTGGGGTTCAGCGACCGGGATGTCGATGCCGCGCTCGATGGCATCGCCGTCGCCGGGTTTGACCAGGCGGAAATCCTCGGCCAGGCACCCCATCTGGAGGAGCCGCCGAGCGGGCCGGCACTGACCGATTTTCGCGCTCGGCTGGAATCCCGCGGGCTGGCTGGCGGGACCGTCCACGCGCCGCTCACCCGCAATGTCCTCGGCGCCCCGGAGGAGGATTGGCGTCGTGAAAAAGTGGGCGTTCTTACCGCGTACCTTCGCTTTGCAGCTGCAATCGACGCTACCGATATTATCATTCATCCCGTGCCAAACCCACGCTTTGTACCCGCAGCGGATCATCCGGATACCCCACAGCTTATTGCGGATGCCGTACATCGTTCCCTGGATGATCTGGTTCCGGTAGCTGCCGAGGTCGGGGTGCGCATACTTCTGGAAAACTTACCCTACCATTGCCTGTACCCGTTTCTTACGATGAAGGAACTGCGCCCGCTCGTGGATCCTTACCCGGCAGATGCACTCGGACTGGTCATCGACACCGGACATGCGTGGACCTCAAAACACGAACCGGTCGCCGAGATTATCGCAGCCGGTTCGCGCCTGGCCGGTACGCATCTTCAGGATGTCGACTACGACGATCCTCAAGACGACCACTGGCCGCCCACCCACGGCGGACTCAACTGGGACGACATCCGTGCCGCCTTCGTCGAGATCGGGTACACGGGGCCCTGGACGTTTGAGGTAGGGCATGGCCGCAATGACGAGACGCCCGAAGAACTCGCCCGCATTACACGTGATGTGGCGAATCACTGGGGACTTTAGGCATGTCGGCGGGGGCGCCGGGCAGCCAGGTGTCCGTTCGAATGCCCTTTTTCTTGAACTTGGACCATTCACGAAGTTTTGCCGCAAGAGTGCCGAGCATGCGTTATCTGGGTGCGCGAGCATAAAATTTGTGAATAATTCAAGTTGGGCATGTGATCAGGCATATGGCCAGTTTGCGACTATATTCCGCTCTTCGGCGCAAACAATGAATGGGAGATCATCATGGGTTCTGGGTATTTCATAAACGCGATTTGCACGCCGCTCACAGAGGACGAGAGCGTTCATTCCGAAGGGCTGGCAGCGCATATCGCGGACCAATTTGAACACGGGATCGAAGGTGTTCTGGTGGGCGGCACGATGGGGATGATGCAGTTGCTGCGCGACAGCACCTATCGCGAGTTGGTGCAGCAGTCGGTCGAGCTGTCTGCCGGCAAGGGCGAGGTGCTTGTCGGCGTCGGCGATACGTCGTACAGCCGGACAAAGGAACGCATCGAGTTCGTCAATCAATTCGACATAGATGGTGTCGTGGTTCTCGCGCCTTTCTTTATTTTACCGACAGCGACGCAGCTCGTGGATTATTACAAGGCTGTGGCAGACCTTGCCAAGGCTCCGATTTACCTGTATGACCTGCCGGCTATTACCCGTGTCGACTTCAGCATGGACACCTATCTGCAGCTGCAGGAACATCCGAACATCCATGGCGCCAAGATCTCGGGGCGCTTCCCTTTCACTCGCCAGGTAAGGGACCAGTTGGACCCTGAGTTCCGCGTGATCATCGCGGAACCCGAAATCACCGATGTGCTTCTGCACGCCGGTTTCCAGGAATTGCTCGACGGCATTTACTCGATCGCGCCGCATTGGCTCCAGGCATTGCGAGACGCTGCTGCGGCCGAGGATTGGGACGTCGCGGCCGAACACCAGCAGCGGATTACCCGATTGCGCACGATGCTGGCGCAGTTCGGCAATGTAATGGCAACGTGCAGTGCGCTGCTGAATATTCACGGCATCCCCGGCAAGACGCACTTCAGCCCGTCGCCGGCGCTGACCGATTCGCAGGTTGCTGAACTACTGCAGGACCCCGTGGGCGAGGCGTTTGCCGCCAGCTCCATCAAGAATGATTAACCGCGGCACTATGAATTTCGATTCCATAACTACCCGAGGGCATGGTACTATGACGATCCAACGAGGAGGAGTAAGATGAAATTGCAAGGCAAGAACGCTGTCGTCACCGGTGCTGCCAGCGGCATCGGCAAAGCCATTGCGAACAGCTTCGCCGCTGAAGGCGCCAACATTGCTATTCTCGATACCAATCTCGAAACAGCCGAGCAAGTCGCCGCCGGTATTCGCCAGGTCGGCCGTTCAGCCTGTGCCGTCCAGTGTGATGTTGGTATGTCCAGGGAGGTGAGCACGGCGATGGACCGGGTAGTGAACGAGCTCGGCGGCGTCGATATCATGGTGTGCAATGCCGGTATCATCCGCCAGAGCAACATTGTTGACATGGCTGAAGACGAGTGGGATCTGATCATTCGCAACAATCTCAAGAGTGTGTTTCTGTGTTCGCAGGCCGGGGCGCAGCAGATGATCAGGCAGGGCAACGGTGGGCGGATCATCGCGATCTCCAGCATCCACGCCGTGCTCAGTGAACCCAGTTGCGGCCACTACACCGCGGCGAAGGGCGGTATCGAAGCGTTCTGCCGGACGCTTGCTACGGAAGTGGCACCGCACAAGATCACCGTCAACTTCATCCGGCCAGGGGCGACCTACACGGAATTGACCAACCCGATGTACACCGAGCAGGTCGTCAAATCACTGTACGAACGGGTCCCGGCGAAAGAGATTGCCAAGGCGGAATGGATCGCCGCCGGCGCTGTCTTCCTGGCCAGTGATGACGCCTGTTACATGACCGGTCAGGACTTGACGATTGACGGCGGCTACGTCATGGACGGCAGCCTGCCCGGAGCGGCATACTGGGACTAAACCCCCGAGATTAATCGTCGCTCACCGAACACACCACCGTGATCGTGGTGTTGACGCTGGCTGTGGCAATCTGCTTCTTCTTCGTGTATGGCCAGGAGATCTCGATCTCGACATCTTCTTCGTGTTCGCCGAGCCCGAAGTGAAGCGTCATGTCGTTCGTGTTGCTGTGGCCGGTACTGCTCTCGACATGACGGGTGATTGTCTTCTCGCCCACCTTGATTCGTGCAATGGCGCCGAGCGCGGCCCGATTGACTTTGCCGCCTGCTGCTGAGCCGGCCGAAGCGTTGCCCTGCAGTCGTACCTTCAGCCAGTTGTTGCCGGTGCCGGAATTGCGATACAACCGGCCGCCGGTCGCTAGATCCAGATCGCCGTCATTGTCGAAATCACCCCAGGCCCCCTGAGAAGTCGGCGGCATGCCGCCGAGTCCGGCCGGACCGGTGATCTCGGCAAAGCCCCAATTGCCGTCGCTCTTGAAAAGTTTGGAATGGTTGTGCCCGTACACTGTCGTGAAGTACAGGTCGAGGTCGCCGTCGTTGTCAAAGTCGCCGAGCGCCGGCGAGGCATAGGACTCCTGATAAACAACGCCGCACGTTCCCTTGTTCTCGAATGTATAGCCGTGCTCCGGGCCACGGTTGCGCAGGCACTGGGACTGCGGCTGGCCGCCGTGTGCGAAGTTGCCGGCGAACAGGTCGATGTAGCCGTCGCTGTCGAGGTCACCGAAACTGGCGCCGATGCTGTGGCCGCCGCCCTGGTTGCCCGGACCGCCCATGGCCCCGGCTTCGATAGATGCGAAGACGATCCCCGGTGCTTTGAGGCTGCCGTCATTCTTCCAAAGAAGGTTGCCGCACAGCCGATAGTCCGAGACATAGATGTCTGTGGCGCCATCATTGTTGTAGTCGGCCGCCGTCGTGCCGCGACCGGGAAACACGGGTGGCTCCTGCGTCCAGACAAGTTCGAAGGTTCGGTCGCCTTTGTTGTGGAAAATCGAATCGGGGTAGCCGTTGACGACGCCCCAGTTTTCGTAGCCGGTCCAGTAGACGTCGACAAATCCGTCGCCGTTGATATCCAGACAAGTGCCGCCGTCACAGATGTCCGCGGGCTTTGACGGCAGACTGCTGCCGGCGAAGGTGCCGTCGCCGTTGCCGAATCCAATACCGCCGCCGCCGGCGTGGAACCAATCGAGATTGCCGTCATTGTCGAAGTCCGCCCAGCTCAACAGCGAACCGCCGCCGCCGACTTTGACGAATTTCTTTCCTTCCTGGTTGAGCCACAGGGCGCCGGCCACGAGATCAACCCAGCCGTCGTTGTTAACATCGACCCACGAGGCGCCGTTATTCTCGGGCGACAGTCCCATTGCTGCTGTGACGTTCTCGAATGTTTGCCCGCCTGTCGTCAGCGCGGTAAGTGTCAGAACAGTGACAGTAAGCAAGATGCGGCGAATGGTGTGCATGGCGATCTTCTTTTGGTTGATACGGTCGGAGTTGTGGCAGAACGTAACGCCGCCCATGGATGGTTCAAGAATAGCGGTGTGATACTGGAACCTGCCAGTAACAGATTCCCTGCCGCCTGTATGGATTTGCATTCAAGGGGATCCTTTCACGTGTTGCTGGTGGAAAACCTCATACAGCAGGATGCTGGCGGCAACACCGAGGTTGAGCGAGTCGCCGGTGCCGACCATCGGGATGCTGACCACCTGGTCGCAGGCTGCCTGTTGCGCCTCGGTCAGGCCCAGGCGTTCGCTGCCCATCAGCAGGATGCAGGGGCGTGGATACGTCAAGGCCCGATACGACTGCGATGCCTCACCGGAAGTTCCCACAACGTGGCAACCGGAGGTCTGTTTCCAGGCCACGAAGGCATCGAACTCAGCTCGCACAAGGCGCTGTGCGAACACCGCGCCCATGCTGGCACGAACAGCCGCCGGGTGATATGCATCCGTCGTGTGCCCCAACAGAATGATACCGGCGCAGCCGACCGCGTCGCACGTCCGCAGAATCGCCCCGAGATTGCCGGAGTTCCCGACGTTGTCCAGCGCCATCCAGAATTCGTCGGAGCTTGGCACTACCGGGTCGAGAGTCTCGAGGCGGGCACGGAGCACAGCGCCGATTCCCTGCAGGTTCTCTTTATACGAAATGCTTTCGAACGCCTGGCGCGAAAGTTCTGTGACCGGAGCGCCGCTGGCTTGCAGCGCCGTTGCCGTCTCATGGGCGTGGCCGCCGGCGAGCAGATCCGGGGCGATGACCCCTTCGACAACCTCGTAGTCGGAGGCGAGAGCCTGCGCGACGATCCGGTTGCCTTCGATGTAGAAGGTGCCGGTACGCTCGCGTTCGCGGCGGCTGCGCAGTTGGCGTAGACTTTTCACAGCCGTGGTGTCCGTGGCATTAGTGACAGGTCGTGGTTTGTGTCTGGCCATAGGATCAGGCGAGTAAATCCGCTTCGCCTGCCGAAGACACGAGGATCGTGCTCGGCATGTCACGGAGATTTTCGGTGGTGCTCTCGTGGAAAGCCAGTTCCGACGTACTGCTCGGAGCGATGAAGCCCATCAGGATCAGCGTCGCGTCCTCCGACTCCTGCCGCAGTACTTTAGCGTAGGGTTCTTCGGAAACGGGTATTTTGATTTCCGCATCGATGCGAGCAGCCTCGCAGATTTGCTCGAGTTCCTCCTGTGCACCGGCGACTTCATTGGCGTGGCGCACCTGCCGCAGGACGCGCAGCTGAACGCCGTGCCAGTCCTCGTTCTGCTGGATCAAATGTGCCAGGATGAAAATCAGCGAGCCGTTTCGCTGGCCGCGCCACCAGCAGTCGATTCGCCGCCGGTCGTTGACTACCAGCAGACCGCGGTCGATGACGATGACGATATTCTTGCCAAGACGCTCAACCGTGCGCAGATGTTGAAAATACGGTTGCACCCGGTCGGGTTCATGGACCCAGCCGAACAGCACGATGTTCGGTTTGATCGGACCTATGGAAAACGACTGCAGAAACAGCGACAGATCGCGGTCGAAATTGCTCATGACCACGGTTTCGGGAAAGACGTCGAGGTGGTTTTCGGTCACAAACTGGGCCAGTCGCTCGCGTGCCTCCTCCTGTTGATCGGCCGAAATGTCCCTGAGCTCGCCGACCAGCACCTCGACGACGGAAATGATACCGCAGTTCATGCCCAGCCAGCCGGCGTAGGTGACCAGCGACAGCCGGGCGAGCGGGTTGCCGGAAAATACAAGAATCGTTGGGCGCCAGTTCTTCGGGTGCGCCGGCATGCGTTCGAGCATCAGCATGTTGTTGCGTAGACGCTGGTAGACGAAGCCGCGGCGGGCGTCACCATAGCCTTCCGCCAGTACCTGCCGCCGAGCCAACAGGAAGAGGATGACCAGCAGCGCCAACGCCAGTACGGCGACCGCCGTATTGATCATGACCGCGGCCCAGACACAGGCCATCATGCCGGCCAGCGCCGTTGTCCAGTGAAACAGATGGAACCGCGGCCGGAATGACGGGTTGCCGCCGAATGACTCGACGAATGCCGCCAGATTGGTCATGCCGTAGGTATAAAGAAAAACCATCGATACTATGCCGGCCAACAGGTTGAGCCCGGTGCCCTCGCTGCTGTCGCCAACCAGCACCAGGATGATGGCGCCGATTATCAGCGTGGCGACCAGCGCCCGCCGCGGTTCGTCGCCGTGCGCCGTGCCGCGGGCGAAAAGCCCCAGACCAGGCAGCGCACCGTCGCGCCCAAGCGCTTGCAGCACCCGCGGCGCCCCGAGTTTCGAGCCGATGGCGCTCGACAATGTCGCGCAGAAAACGCTCGCGATGACCAGGTAGCCGGTGCCCGCGACGGCATTGGTCACCAGAATCTTGAACGGATCCTGCCGCAGCGCCTCGGCCGACGCCATGCCACCGCAAATGACGATCTGCAGCCCATAGACAACGAAACTGACAAGCACCGCCAGCAGCGTGCCCCGGGGGATTGACCGTGCCGGATCCTTGAGGTCGCCAGACATGCTAACCCCGGCCATGATCCCGGTTACCGCTGGAAAGTAAATCGCGAACATGTCCCAGATATCATTTCCCTGTTGGTACTGCGGCTGCCAGTTGACCCACATCTGCTCGCTGCTGAACCGCATCCAGGCGCCGATCATGAATGACAGGATTCCGATGCACAGTACGGCGAGGACGACGAACTGCAGCTTCAATGCCCACTCCGCCCCGATCCAGGCAACTCCAAACAGTATGACCAGCGTCAGCAGACACAGCGGCAGAAAAAACTCCTTCAGAGCCGGAAAACTCGTGATCAGCGCTTCGACGAATCCGAGGATGTAAAATGGCACGGACAACGCTTGCGCCAGGAACAGCGCGATGCCGATCGCCGAACCGAACCCCGGCCCCAGCACGCGGGAGATCAGAAAATAAGCACCACCGCCGGCCACCGGTGTATTGGTCGAGATCGCCGCCAGCGAAAGTGCCGTCAGCAACGTGATGCCGATGCACAGGATGAGGATCGCCAGGCTGTGGAGGATGCCGGCCTGGCCGACGACGAAATTGCAGCGCATGAACATGATCAACCCGAAGATCGTCAGGATCGACGGGGTAAACACGCCCGCGAAAGTACCGAACTGATGCGTCGTATGGCGGTCGCTGTGAGGCATGATCGTGCTTGCTCTGCTTCCGAGCGGTTGGAATGAACTATGTTAACGCGGAATCTACAGGAGCGACCGGAGCCTGGCAACGTCCCGTGATATGTACTTGTGATGTGCCAACCGGCGACAAACGGGATATATTATATGTTTGCGCGGCATCGCAACCATCGAACCCAATTCATATGAACAGCCTTCTCTTCCATACCGAAAACGGGCGACTCGAACCCGGCAGCTTCTATCCGTGCGATATACCGGCGATCGTGCGTGTTGTAGTTTCTGTACCGGAAGTGGAGGCTGCCGAAATTTTTGTCATGGCACAGAAGAACGATGCCGGTGCGGCGCCGTTCAAAGTCATGCTCAACGGCCGGAGGTGCGAGCTGGATACCGACGTCGTTGGTCGCGTGCAATGGTTGCGCTGCCAGGATATCGGCGCACATGTCTGCATCGATGCCAACGACTTGACGGCGCTGCCGCAGCCGGGCTGGGACCTGGCCATGGAGCCTGCGAGCTGCTGCCCACTGATCCACTTGCGGGTGCAGACGGACGCCACCCTCGGCAGGCAGCGTTTGCCCAGTTACGGCGACCCGGCGAAGGCTTTTCCAGCGTCAACGAGAAATTGGAAGCGTATTACCGCGACTATTGTCTCACCGGCGAAGCCTACCGCATGCACGGTGTCTGGAGTCGGCACGACTGGATCGACCGTCCCGAACTGGCGCCGCCGGCTCACGGCACGACACTCTACGCCGAAACCGATATCATCTGGTGCGCCAGCTCCGACACCTGGGAAGGACTCAGCATGTTCCCGGAGTTGCGCTTGCCCAGACAACCCGACCGCCCCCCCGCGGTGCGGCCAGGGTTCATGTGAGATTCCCATACAAATCCTTGATCACCGCGAACAGTCCGGTACATTCCTTTAATACCCTAATTTTCAAGCCACCGTTATGCCCATGAACTTTCTCTTTCTCATGGACCCGTTGTCCACCGTCAAAATCGAGAAGGACACCTCCTTCATCTTCATGATCGGTGCCGATCGACGCGGGCACAAACTTTGGTATGTGCCCAATGACGGGTTGCACCTGGATAATCTCGGACTCAGTTTCGACGCCACGCCGGTTGTGCCGAGCATGGACGCCGCTCAGCCCTTTGAATGCGGTGACCCGACGCGGCTCGGACAGGACGAGATAGATGCCGTCTTTATCCGTACCGACCCGCCGTTCGACGCACGGTATCTGATGAACACCTGGCTGCTCGATCATTTGCCCCCGAGCGTCTTCGTACTCAACAGCCCGGATGGTCTCCGCACCGTCAATGAGAAGGTCTGGGCGCTGCAGTTCCACGACCTTGTTCCGGAGTCGCTGGTGACCAGTGACATATCGCGGTTCAAGGCGTTTCTGGCCACCCACGGCAAGGTGGTCGTAAAACCAACCGACGGCTTCGGTGGCCAAGGCGTTTTTATCATCGAAACGGGCGATACCAACGACGGCGTAACCTTCGAAACACTCAGCGATCACGGCCGGTGTGCCGTCATTGTGCAGACGTATATTCCGCAGTCCGCTGTCGGCGACAAGCGCATTCTGCTGCTCGACGGCGAACCGCTCGGTGCCGTCCTGCGGGTGCACGGCGATGCCGATCACCGTAACAATTTTTTTGCCGGCGGCAAACCCGTTGCAACCGAGATCACTGAGCGCGACCGGGAAATTATTCGGACCTTGAAACCCGAACTGCGCCGGCTGGGCCTGATGTTTGTCGGCATCGATGTGATCGGTGACTATCTCATCGAGGTGAACGTCACCTCACCGACGTGCCTGCAGGAAATGAACCAGCTGTCGAACGAGCACCTCGAGGAACGGGTGATCAGCTACGTCGAAGCCCAGGTCAATCGACTCCAACGCGAAGCCAACGTTGCCTGACATGGACACGGATAAAACCGGAACGGATTATCATGCTGCTTAAAGGAATCGAGGAAGAAGTATACGCCGGCACGCCTGATGGCGATATCCTGGGACTCTCGCCGCAGGTCACGTCGGCATTGGACGGGTTCGTCTGCGAACCCGACGCCCGTAACTTGGAGTACACGACATCGCCCGCGATCGAGTACGGCAACGTCCAGGCACAACTGCAGGAACGCCGCGACACGCTGGGCAGGTATCTCGCCGAGAACGGCTACGACCTCATACCCGGCAGTTGCATGTCGCTCGAGCACGACCGCGCCTTCCAGCATTCGATGCCAGGCAATCCCTATCACGCCCGGATCCGCGAGTTGTACGGAACCGATGTCGTGACCACGAGCTGTCACATCAATATCAACCTCGAAGACCCCGAAGAGATGATCCGAGCCTATCGCATCATCCGCATGGAGGCCCCGCTCTTTCTCGCGCTTTCCGCCTCATCACCGTTCCTCAATGGCAAGGCCACCGGGTCGCATTCGACGCGCTGGCAGATTTTTCCGAAAACACCGAAAAACGTGCCGCTGTTCACCGGCTACTCACACTACTGCGACTGGATGCAGAAAAAGATGTGTACCGCCGAGATGTACAACGTCCGCCACTTGTGGGTCAGTGTCCGGCCGAATGGCGTGCAGCCGCTGGAGAAACTCGAGCGCCTGGAGCTGCGCGTCTGTGATCAGATCGGCGACCTGGCCGTCATGCTCGGGGTGATCGCTTTGCTCGAAGCCCGAGTGCTGCAGATTCTCGAGCAACCGTCGCTCGACCCGCTTGAAGTCTCCTGGGTCAACGCAGCCAATCGCGAGCCGGCGCTCGTTGCGATGTCCGCAGGCAACGAAATGGCCGCCGCTCTCAACAGCCTCGATGCCGGTTTCCACGACTGGCGTACCGGCGAGCAGTCGACCGTGCGGCGACAACTCAAAATGCTGATCGATGGCGTTACACCGGTTGCCGAAGCTGCAGGGTTCGCCGACCGTCTGCAGCCGCTGCAGTGTGTCCTGAAAAACGGCAACGTCGCCCAGCGCTGGCTCCGGCAGTATCGGGCAGGAAAATCGATCCGGGATATCATCAAAAAGGCGATTCAGCGGAAATTCACCTGCGCGGTTGAACAGAAATGCATGATGTGATAACGTCTCGGTCCACTGCGCCAGGTGCGGGGCAGTCCGTCAGTTTGCCGCTTTTTCAATAACATACCGTAACCACATTACCACACCGAAGGAGCTCCTCATGAAGAGCCGTGCAGCCGTTGCCTGGGAAGCAGGAAAAGATCTGGAAATCATCGAAGTCGATCTCGAAGGCCCGCAGGATGGCGAAGTCCTGCTGCGCAATGTCGCCACTGGCGTCTGCCACACCGACGCCTTCACCCTCTCCGGTGACGATCCCGAAGGCGTGTTCCCGTCGATCCTCGGTCACGAGGGCGGCGCTGTCG
>CAJWLW010000069.1 GCA_913042885.1 uncultured Lentisphaeria bacterium
CCCAAACTATACGCTGCGTGGCGACCACGACCTATTCAATCGGACAGCTGACCCATCCACTTCTTGTCCCTGCGCAGTGCGCAAGTCTCATCCAAGGCCCATGCTTCCACCGGGGCGCGCCGTCGCCGATCGCCGAGCTGCCGGCGGTATTCATATCGGCGATTTGTTCGCCAAATGCTCGTGAGCCCAGAGTCACCTCTTTCGTTACAAATCCAATCCGCAGCACCAAGCGTCAAATATGCCGGATAATCTGGAAATTTCAGCGCGGTCAGAAGAATCAATCATATTGCGCTTGAGGCATCTGCAGTATAGCGACATATTAGGCCGCATGCGGCTGACTTCCCTATTTCTCTTCGCCATACTCGTCCAATTCGGGCACGCAGATTCGATCAGCCTCAATGGCTGGTTCAAGCGGGCATGGCGAGAATCACCTGTGCCTCCGCCGAATGCGAGGGACGTTACCTGGTCACCTTGGGAAGACCGTGTGGCGTTGTCGCGCCAATCGGTACAATGGATGACCGACGATAGGCCGCTTGAATTGCCCGTCTTTTTTCCTGGTGACAATCAGTTTGTTGTACGTGTGCCAGACCAGTGGCAGGGCTTCGATCACCTCACGGCCGAACTTGTCCTGCCGGATGATCTGCCCGCTGATTCGCAAGTGTATCTGTTCGTTAAGGATTGGGACATCCTGTGGTACCAGCACAGGTTGGATTGGAATCCAGCCAATGCGCCAGTGCCACAGAAGTTTTCCGTTCCAATCGCCGGTCGCGCCGCCCGTACCGCTTGGAAACCCAATGGACATCAACGTCCATGGCATCAGCTCACACCTGGGCAGATTCTGGAATTCGGGGTGCAGATCAACAGCAGCCCGGGCAATTCCACACGCCTTGCCACCTCGGCGTATTTGCTGAACGCAGGCCTGATCAAGGCGGATAAGCCCGAGGATGCCGATCTGCCGCCTGCTGTGCAGGATCTGCGGATCCTCACCGAAAAACCGACGGTCGGCAGCAAGGTTGAGATTGGATTCTCCACAACGATACCGCTGAAGCGACCGTTTTCCCGTGAAGACGTCAATGTCACCGCCAGGGTGTCAGGTCCCATGGGGATCGTCGCTGATGCCCATGCATTCTATTACGAAGGGTTTCTTGCCGACATAAGTGATGCCCAGGGTACGCTGACACCATGGGGAAAACCGGAATTGAGAATCCGCTATCTGCCACGTGTACCCGGAATTTACCATGTCCAAATCAGCGGCACAATCACGGGTCACCCGTTGCATTTGCCGCTGCTGAAGTTCGAGGTAGCCCCTCCTGCGAAACCTTGGAAAGGATTCGTAACGGTGTCGCACGATGATCCCCGTAGACTCGAGTTCAGTGGGGATGCCTCGGTGTTCAACGCCTTCGGGCTGAATGTCCGATCACCGTTTGACACACGATACATCACCTCATTTCCGTTCTCCGATTGGGCCTATGAGGACATGAACATTTACGAACGCCTGTTTCCCAAGTATCAGGCCTCCGGAATAAACGTTTTGGAAATATGGATGTCTTCCTGGTGGCTGGCACTTGAGTGGATTCCGAACGCGATTGGCAATCACGGTGTCGGGCACATGAATCAGTGGAGAGCATGGAAACTCGATCGTCTGCTGGACATGGCTGAGGCACATGACATTTACATCATTCTGGTCATCAACAACCACGGTAAATTCAGTGGCTGGGTTGATATGGAATGGCCCGACAACCCTTTCAACAAAGCCAATGGTGGGCCTTTGAATTCGCCCCGCGAATATTTTCACAGAGATGTTGCCAAGAAAGCCGTTCGGCAGTTCGTTGAATACGCCACTGCCCGCTGGGGATATTCATCGAACCTCCTGGCATGGAAGCTGTTCAGCGAGATCGACCTGACTGGCGAAAAATCCGATGGCGGCCGCAGATGGTATCGAAATCAAGCCGTGACAGACTGGCATCGGGAGGTTGGCGATTACTTCAAGAGGGTGGACCCGAACCCGCATCTCGTGACCACGCACTGGGCAACGAATTATTCTATCGTCAATGAACCGCTCGCACTTTTACCGCAACTTGACATGCTAACCGTAGATGCCTACTACGACAAGAATGAAGGAGCCGGCCGGTTATTCGAATTGGTGAGTGAAACAATAGCGTTTGCCGAAAAGATGAAAAAACCGGTTGCGATCACAGAATACGGGGGAAACCCGTGGGGTGACACGATCGGGCACATACTGAATGAGCATCATCTGGGTCTTTGGCGTGGGTATTTCGGCAACATGGGCATCACCCCATTCTTCTGGTGGTTTCCGCTGGTCGAAGAATACGACCTGTATTACGAATATCGCGCGATCGCCAATTTCAGTGACGGTGATGACACGCGGAACGCCCGCTGCACAACCGTTGATGGATACACCGATTCTCTTGGAATGTGCCGCATGGCTACGGATCGCGCGAATTGGTTTTGGCTCTATGACCGATCCTTTTACTTCTCAGGGAACCTCAGCATGCCCGCCGCTGTCCACCGGGACATCACCATCGATGTACAAGACCTCGAAGCCGGTGAATACTGGGTTGAATTCTGGGATTGCCGGCAGGGAATCATCATAAAGAAAGAACCTTTGTCGATCAACATCGCCGGACACGTGTCACGGGTGCGGGTGCCCGCGTTCAGGCGGGATATCGCCATAAAGGTTGTGGAACGCCGGTGAATATGTTGCGGACATGGGTTCTTTTTCTGCTGCTCATACCATCCGTCGTCGGTCGCAGCGACGACAGCCACAGGAGCGTCTTGCTGGCTACTGAGATCGAGTACGTTGCTGTCTACCTGCAGAACGGCGAAGTCGAATTTTCTCAACAGCATCTGGATATCATCAAAGAGCACTTCGCGGATCAGGTCGCGATCATCCGGTACTATCAAGGCATCATCAACTATCAGCAGGAAAAGTTCGAGTCTGCCGCAGGACATTTTGAACAATTGTTGATTAAAGCCCTGCTGCCAGAAAGCGACCCTGAAATATACGAATATCTGCTACACATATATTGCCGGTTGGCGCGATTCGACGATGCCACGGCACTTCTGGCTCGACTCAGACAGCGTTTTGAGGTTCTGCCTGATTGGGGCCAGGATTTGCTCCTTGTTCTCGGACAATCGATGCATGAGCATGCTGGTGGCGACCCCGAAAAACGGCAACTGCGAAACCGCGCCATGGGGATTTTGATTGAATTCGCCGACGCTCGCCCGAATCACGGCCACGCCGCATGGGTGAAATATCTCGAAGCCGAGCAGCAGTTTGAATGGTTGGAGGCCGAACTGGCGAAACTGGCCCAGTTCGATCAGGATATTACTGAGGCCGACCTGGCGCCGCATCTGCACCGTATCGCCCGGTTATACGAACGAATCGAAAACGCCTATCCCGACACCACTTACGCATTGAATGCGGAGCTCCGGTTCATGTATCTTCACGAGTTGATCGATGAATTGCCGGACAATTCCGCTCCCTGAAATCGCTCCAGGCTTCCTAAATGCTCGTAGAGCTGATGTTGACATAAGGATGACCCTAATTTGTCTGAATTTGGGGATGGAAATTTTTGGTAATTACTTGTCGCGCTTGGCTGGGAAATTACAGAACTCATAGACGGCACAGTCGGCGCAAAGGGGTTTCCGGGCTTTGCAGGTGTAGCGACCATGCAGGATTAAATAGTGATGGGCATCCTTGAGATAGGTTGGCGGAATTTTCTTGAGCAATGCCCGTTCTACTGCCTCGGGCGTGGCCGCACGTGCCAGGCCAATCCGATTGGCGACCCGAAAGATGTGCGTGTCCACAGCTAACGTGGACTGGCCAAAGACGACGTTCAAAATAACGTTTGCCGTCTTGCGACCTATGCCCGGCATCGATTGCAGATCTTCACGGTTGTCCGGTATGCTGCCTGCGAAACGATCGCGTACAGCCTCGCAAATGCCGATGATGGCACGAGCCTTGTTCCGATAAAGGCCAATCGACCTGATGCGCCGGCGCACTTGCTCTTCGCCAAGGGCGAGATAATCTGCAGGCTCACGGCATTCGCGGAACAACGGGCCGGTCGCCTTGTTCACAGCCTTGTCAGTACACTGGGCTGACAACACGACCGCAATAGTCAGGTCCAGGGGTGTCTCCCAGACCAGCTCGGACTCGGGCGTGATGCGCTCTGACAATATCGAAAAAAAAGATTCGATCTGCACCCGCGTCATTGGCCTCGGCAGCCGCGATACGTTTTTCCTGGCAGCCATGAAACCTCCTGGCTGAATGATTCATGATTCCCGCAAATGCCGCAACAACTGGTTGAGTGCTGCCAAAGTCGTGCGGTCACGCATGCGTCGGCGGTCACCGGGATGAACGTAGCGTTGCGTACGGACATCGCCCTGCACGATCGTGGATATGAAGGCGAGGCCAACTGGCTTGTCAGGCGTGCCGCCGTCAGGTCCCGCAATGCCGGTCACAGCTACGCCCGCGTCGACTTGCAGTCGCCGCGCCAGACCTACGGCCATTTCATCGGCAGTCTCGGCACTCACGGCACCGTGCGTTGCAACCGTCTCCGGCCGCACGCCCAGCAGCTCTGATTTCGCCTCGTTGACGTAGGTCACCAAGGCACCTTTGAAAATGTCCGAGACGCCAGCCAGATCCGTAATACGCTTGGCGATTTCCCCACCCGTACAGGATTCTGCCGTGCCCAGGCTCCACGACCGCCGGCGCACTTCGTCACAAACCGACCCGACAACGCCGTGCTCGGGATCGACGAGATATTCCTTCAGCACGTCCCGGACGGCAACGGCAGCACTCTCAAGGGTGTCTATCCGATCGATAGCAGCAGTGAGACGGACGTCGACTTTGTCGCGCCGCACACAATAGGCGACATCAAGATCCGGGAAATCGGGCAATACCGTTGCTACACAAGCCTCGATCGAGGACTCCCCAATACCACTGATTCCGATATTAATGCGGCGCACCCGCGGCGGAAATCTTTCGCAGATCCGTGGCAGGACATAGTTGTTCAGCATTGGCTTGAGCTCCCGCGGCGGGCCAGGCAGCATGACAACGACTGCTTTGCCGGAAGGGCACCAAAGTCCGGGCGCGGTGCCGTAGTCGTTGTCGATTACCTCGGCACCATCGGGAACATATGCCTGCTTGAGGACAGACTCGGGCATCTCGACATGGCGTTCCGAAAAGTACCGGCGTATGCGTTCGGCCTCGTCTTCGCGGTACTCCAGGCGCATGCCGAGAATCTCCGCGATCGTCTCGCGTGTCATGTCGTCGACAGTGGGGCCCAGACCGCCGACTGTAATGACCAGGTCGCTGCGGTTCAGCGCGGTTTGCAATGCGCTGCCGATGTCATCAACGGTGTCTGGTATGCAGACCTCACAGGCAACAGAGAGGCCGCAGTCGTCGAGTTGCAGGCCAATAAAGCTGAGATTGGTGTTGAGCGTTGTGCCCAGCAGAATCTCGGTACCGATACAGATGACTTCGCAGTGCATTGCGTATGGTATCGCCTGCGGTGGTGTCTGGCAACCGCCACAGGCACCGGAAAATCTTCGGTACGGGTGCTTGCACCAGTGCAGCTTGACAATATATTTATGGTTTCATCAAATTATTGAAGCGCGGGCCTGAGCCTGACCGCCACGACGGAGGATCAAATGGCTGTTCAACAACATAGAGTTTCACGCATGAAGTGCCGCAGTCGCAAATCTGCGAACAAGTACAAGGGCATTCAGACGAATGATTGCCCGAGTTGCGGGGCCAAGCGTCTGCCGCACCATGCCTGTCCGACATGCGGTAACTACAAGGACCGCCAGATCATCACGATCGTGACGGAGTAGACGGATTACATGTTGAGATTTTCAGCCCGGGCAGCGATGCTCGGGCTTTTTTTTGCCCGGGCGCGACGGAGATTCAGCCTGAGTGATGCTGAGTTTTTTCCCAAAAGTGGGGATTCCAGATGAGCTGGAGGGCACCTTTCCA
The DNA here is from genome assembly GCA_913042885.1 of uncultured Lentisphaeria bacterium. The sequence goes on from CAJWLW010000069.1 coordinate 6,002, forward strand.
CGCCGCCAGGCTCATGATGATCCAATACAGCGGCATAATTGGGGTATATCTCACCACATGCCCAAGGCCGCGGCGCTGGCAGGCGATGGCGCAAGTGTAGGCGAATGCGAAGTTGCCGACGAACAGACAGAATGCAGCCATGGCGAAGATGGGGCCGGGAAAAAACGCGCCGATGACTTCGGGGCGATTAAAAATCCAGACGCAGACAAGTATCCAGTAAAACGTGCTGAGGAGCTGGGCAAGAACCGAGCCCCCGACTAATAGATGAAAATGGAAGCTGTTGGCGACGCCGAGTTTTTTAGTAAGCCCCGGCAAATTCCGCGTGTGAACCAGATACGTCTGCATATAGCCCTTGACCCAGCGCGAACGTTGTTTGATCCACCAGCGCAGCTTCGGGCAGGCCTCCTCCCAAGTCGTGGAATCCAGAATGCGAGTCTGCCATCCCTGCGCAAACAGACGCAGCCCGAGATCGCAGTCTTCGGTGACGTTGTATTCGTCCCAGCCCTTCAATTGCTTGAGGATCTCGAGACGAAAATGGTTTGAAGTCCCGCCGAGTGGAATTGGGGCACGCAGGGCGTCGAGGCCGGGCAGACAGAGATCAAACCACATGGCATATTCCGCGGTAAAACAACGGGTTAGAAAATTGCGATTGGTATTGTAGAAATTGAGTTTCGCCTGCAGGCAAGCGATGTTGTCGGGGCATTGCGAAAAGGCGATGACTGCCTTCTTCAACTGATCGGGGTCGGGGCGGTCCTCGGCGTCGTAGATCACCAGATAATCGCTCTTTGCGACTGCCAGGCCGACGTTACATGCTTTCGGCTTTGTTCGCGGATAGGAAACTGGAATGTCGATGATCTGGAACGGCGGTGCGACGTCAACCTTGTCGAGAGCTGACTGCGTTTCCTGGTCGTCGGCCTCGACCAGCAACTGGATTGTCAGCCGGTCCTTGGGGTAATCCAGATTGCCGAGTGACTCGATCAGATGCGGAACGGCATTGCCCTCGTGGTACAGCGGTACCTGAATGACGTAGCTCGGCCATTCCCCATCCGGAGGATCAAGATCGTCGACGATATGGATTTCGTTGTGCGATCTCAGGGACATATCGATGAGATACAGACGGTAGAGCGTCGAGGACAGGAAAAACACGGTGAACACCGAGTTGATTACGAGTAGCGTGGGCTGTGCCGGAAATATGAGGAAGACAGTGATCAAGCCCAGCACCAGCAGGAGACAGATGTTGCGCTGGCCGTTGCTGACCGTGCAGTCAGCCTGCTCGAAGCCGCGCGGTCCAAGAAACTGGGTCGTATTGCCAACAGCCATCAATTATACCCAGGGTAGCGCTTGATATTTTCGGCAAGCTGTTTGAGAAACCAGATACGCCCCGAAGCGTTCGGTACGGAACTGAGCAGGACCGGCTGCGACTCGCGCGTCATGTAAAATTCGGCGATCGAGCCACGCATGAGCGTAGCCGAGTAATAGTCGATCACCGGAATTCCGCATGTTTCACCGAGTTCCATGATCATCAGTGCATAGGGCCTCACGTCGCGGCGTTTGAACTCGGGAGTCACTGGAGGCGTAACCAGCACAGGCGTTTTTCCATGGCGCCACGTATAGTTAATGAGAAAGGTCAGATGGCTCTGGAAATCCCGCAGGTCTGATCCGGCAGTCAAGCCGTGCATACCGATATTCCAAACCACCGCGGACGCCGGGCTGAGCGCCACGTCATCAAGTGCTTCAAAGGTGCGAATCAAAGCGTTGCCGGGTACTGCTTCGTACGGTGGCAGCGGCAGGTGCTGGATAGTCAGATTAAGATTGCCGGCGGCCCAGTCGACGATACTCAGATCGTCAGTCGGATGCCTGGTCGCGGCGATAAAATCATCGACAAGCAGAAAGACGCTGACAGAATTGAGGTTGGCAGACGGTACCTCCTTCATAAGACCTTCTCTACGGAAAACTGCAAACCCGCCCCGGTGCCGCAGCCTGCCGACGCTTTGGGCAAAGGTACCGGTGTCCATCGAATCGAGTAAGTAAATATTGATTGGAGGCGCTACCGGATGGTCTCGCACGGCACACGCCAACTCGAGCCGGTGTACGGCGGTGTCGGAGAAACCGTAGGTAAAGATGCGTTCGTGCGGTGACCTAGGCAGGGGCTTGCGGACAACCTCGATGATCCGGTCATCGCTGTCATAATAGCGTACCACGAATTCAAGGCGCTCCATGATCGTACGCGACGTGCTGGGCAGAAATGCTTTCTCGGACGGGTCGTAGGTTTTGACGTTTTCGACGTCATAAGTCAACTGCCACGGTACATCGATCGGCGCAAACAGGGGCAGCTCGCCGATATTAAAACGAAGATGGGCATCCTTGGGCGCGGCCCATGTTTCGGGCACGCTCGCGGTTGCGACTCCTTCATAGCCCTGCGCATCAACGACTTTCATTTTGACTGCGTGTTGTGCCTGCGACGACAGCAGCACCACCGATGTCTTCGGCGGGTTATCCAGCACAAGATCATCGATCTGTAAGCGCCGTTGCGGGATTTCGCGGCCAAAGAGGTGCCGGGACAGATCGTGCACGGTTGTGGTTACCAGCTCGGTGTCGACGCCGGCGAAGCGGATGCGGGTGTCGTATCGCAGCTGGGTGCCGGCATTGACGACGTCGTCGCGATGTTCGACCAGCACAGTGCCTGTTCTGTTTGCCGTGTACAGTCGTTTGCTGTCGATGAAGCTGAATGGCACCCGATCCCCTTCGGCAATGACGCTCCAGACCAGATCCGGCATCTGTTCATTGCTGGCTATGATGCCGCCCAATATCAGGTCATGAAAACCCGGATCGAATGTGATCGGGCCGGATGACAGATAGCCGTAGCCGTTGCGCTGCATCGTTGCCCAACTGCCTGCGCACTGGTCATCAATGTCGAGAAACCAGGCACCGCTATCGTTGTTTCGCACAGCGAATTCGATAATCTCGGTCTGATCGACGCGCAACAGGGTATGCATCTGGTAGCGTCGCAGCTGGTGCTTGCCAATCTGTTTTTTGAACGCCGAAACGTTCCTCTCGTTGGGGAACACCTGCAGCTCAAATCGGAACTGCCCGGGGCGCACACGGCTGGTGAGGCGACGGAAGTGTTCACAGGTCAGCGGCCGTGCGACGATGCTGTTCGGCTTGTCCTTGTGACGGGTGTGGCGCTCGAGCCGCAGACCGATCGGCCGGCGGTGTTGCTGCGAGTAGGTCCGATTATCCGGGGTCTTGAGCAGGTAGCACTGGATACCTACGGCTGCACGGTCATCGGAGGTTGACTGTTGCTCCATCTGGTTGATTAGCTTTTTGGTCACGGAAATCTCGACAGCTACGTAGCGGCCGTTGACAATCACCGGGTAGAACGTCATCATGGTCGGCTTGTCGGTGAAGTCGTAGACAGCGATCGATTTGCACTCACCCTGGAGCGATTCCGGAATATCGAGTCGCATGGTGTGATTAGTGCTGAGGGCGGGCAATGCGAGTAGCCGCACGTCTGACTCATCAACGCGCCAGGCGGGTTTCGGTCCGACCAGGGCGGCGGCCGAGGAGGCGGCGTCGGTGACAGGCACCGCGCCAGCGCGGTATGGCGCAGTGCAGACCAGGCCAATGAGCAACGCCATGAGTAGTGGCAGTTCGCGCAAGGTTCGGAAAAAATTTTCTGGGACCATACAGTTCGACCTGATCGCGGCTCTGTCAGTAACTGATATCGGAGGTGGACGTCAAGCGCAATACTTCGTCGATACTGGTGAGACCTTTCTGAGCCTTACGCCAACCATCCATGCGGAGGGTGCGCATGCCGTACTTGTAAGCCTCCAGGCGTATCTCTGTATTGGCGGCTTCGCGACAGATCATATCCTCGAAGCGTTCGCTGTTGAGGAAGAATTCGTAGATAGCCACACGGCCGCGATAGCCGTTCTGGTTGCATTCGACGCAGCCGGCCCCCTTGGTCAACTCGAGGTCGTCCGGCTCCAGGTCGAGAGTCTCTGCTATTTCCTCCAGGATACGATCGGGCACGTCCTCGTCGACCACGCGGCAATGCGGGCAAATCCGGCGAACGAGTCGCTGTGCCAGGACAGCCCGCAGTGATGAGGCGACAAGAAAATTCTCGCATCCCATGTCGACCAGGCGGTTGACGGCACCGATCGAGTCGTTGGTATGCAGCGTGCTTAGCACCAGGTGCCCGGTGAGGGCGGCGCGGATTGCGATCTCCGCAGTTTCCGAGTCACGAATCTCACCAACCAGTATGATATCGGGATCATGGCGCAGAATGGAGCGCAGCGCAGCCGAAAACGTGAGGCCGATGCTGGAATGAATCTGGATCTGACTGATGCCTTCGAGCTGGTACTCGATCGGATCCTCGACGGTGATGACCTTGCGTACGGTTGTGTTGGTCTTTTCGAGGGCAGCATACAGCGTCGTCGTCTTACCGCTGCCGGTCGGACCGGTCACCAGGATGATGCCATGCGGCATTTCGACGAGCTGACTGAAGATACTCATCTGCTCTTTTTCCAGGCCAAGCTGGCCGAGGTCGAAGAAGATGGTGTTGCGGTTGAGGATACGCATGTTGAGCGTTTCCCCGTAGCGCGTCGGCATGATCGACACACGCAGGTCGAACTGTTCGTCGCCGAGGCGCACGCGGATGCGGCCGTCCTGCGGCAGCCGTTTCTCGGCAATGTCGAGGTTTGCCATGACCTTGAGCCGCGACGTGATTGCTGCATGTAGCTCGCGGACCCCGTTGGGCGTCGGAATAATCCGCAACATGCCGTCAATGCGATAGCGCAACTGGATCTTTTCCTCGAACGGCTCGATGTGCACGTCCGTGGCGTTCATCTCAAGCGCTTCGAGTAAAATCTGATTGACCAGGTGAATGATCGAGGCAGTGTCCTGGCTTTCCTCGGCCAGGTCCTCGTCTTCGTAGACGACTTTCTCGATGCGGTCCTGGAGGCCGCGGTCCTGACGGATTTGCATGACCGTCTCAGCACCGAGCCCATAATACTGCTTGATGGCACGGTTGATATCTGAGGGCGTTGCAATGACAGGCTTGACGCGGGTAGCCAGAACCAGGCGCATGTTCTCGCGGTCGCGCATGGTCGGCGGATTGCTGAAGGCCACCGTCAGAATACCGCTTTCCACGCGCACCGGCATGACGCGATAGTGCATGACGATCTTCACCGGGACCGCCTTGATGGACTCTTCCGGAATCTGCTGATCGGCGAGAATTTCGAAGTCGAAGCCGTTAGCGTCGGCAGCTGCACGGAAAATCGATTCCTCCGAGATGATCTGCATCTCCATGAGTACGTCAGCCGGACCTTTGCCGATAGAACGTCGTTGCTGGCGGCGCACTTGATCTGCCTGTTCAGAAGTGATCTCGCCCTGCTGCTGCAGGATGCGAAGAATATCGGTGCGGCCGGAGAAGGTCTTGGTATCGTCAGTTGTCTCAGCCATTCAGATGCTCCTCAACGCAGTCACGCTGCGGTTGGTTCTCACGGGGTTGCCTCAATGTCTGCAGCACCATCGTCCGGCAATGCTCCATCATCCACCGCAGATGTCGTCAATTTCCATGCTTTGTACTTTCATGCGATTCAGTCGTTTCTCGGCGAGATCAGGCGGTGATGAATGCGCTGCCAGCCGTCATGGTGCAGCCTCGACGTTTGCATCCGTATCGGCCAGGGGTGATTCATCGAGCGTAATCGACATGGACAGCTCGACGCGTGACCGCAGAGCGATCGGAATCTCGTTGCCGGCCTTGTCTTCTACGATGACTTCCTTGCGCGTCACCTTCTTGATGAGGTAGATGTCGAAGTTGGTGCCTTCCTCGATAAATTTGCAATCCCGCGGCGGCGGTTTCGGCGGGCCAGGTGCTCCGCCCATGCCCATGTCACCGGGGCCACCGCCCATGCCCATGTCACCGAAGCCACCGCCCATGCCCATGTCACCAAAGCCACCGCCCATGCCCATGTCACCAAAGCCGCCGCCCATGCCCATGTCACCAAAGCCGCCGCCCATGCCCATATCGTCGAAGCCACCGCCCATGCCCGCAACCGGTTCGGGGATGATCGCCTCGACACAGAGATACGCCAGGCGTTTACCTTTTGGGGTTATCATGATGCCCTTGAATTCGACGTACTTCGGTTCGGTTCCGTCTTCGCCCTCTGGGGCCTCGTAGTCTTCATCATCGTCGGGCGGCATGACTTCAGATCCATCCTCAAGTGATTCGAGACTCTCGAAGAAGTCGACGATGATCGGGTTCGTTTCTTCATCGTCTCTAACGGGCTCGGGCGGGTACTCGGCTTCGACAGAAGGCCGGATAAATGGCACGTCGATCGGTTCGATGATCGACACCAAATCCTCGAATTCACCGTCGATATCGAGGTTCGGCATGACAATAATCGGCAGGTTCGGTGCGTGAAACGTCAGGGCGTGGTCGTCCTGCAGATCGATATGTGCGAGTTGCTGCGGAAACAGGAATGTGAAGGCGCCGTCCGGGAACATCTTATTAGGGAGATGCCGCCCCGGCGGCACCGGTGTTGCCTCGACTTTCCACCTGTTAATTTCGCGGACTGCGAAGAGTACCGCAATGATCGCGATGGTGAACACCACCATAAAAATGCCTTTCTCCCAGTCGTGGCGAAACCATTCTCTGATGTTGTCAAAATTTATGTTTCGTGAGTTCATGCGCCCGGCATGTATTTGAATTTGCTTTTACGATCGCCCGGTGAGGTAATTCGTTCTGTCTTGCTCTCAACGAGCGGCAGGAAACCGCTGCAGACGATGGTCGCTTCAATCCGGTCGCGGTTGGGGATTTTGGCACCTACTTTGACGAGTCTGACAAATTCCACCGGCAGAAAGTGACCTTCGCCGGTGAGCGCCAGCATGAAATCGGTAAAATCCTCGGTTGTGCCGCGCACCGTGACGCGGACAGGATATTCCTCGAGGTACGGTTCGAGGTTCACGGCGGTATTGTAGGTACGCAGCGGCAGCACGGAGATGTCGGCGTACTCGGTTTCGGTCGCCCCTCCGAGCTTCGGATTGGTCAGGCTGAGGTTGTGCTTTCTGGCCAGTATGGCGACGTTCTTGACGACCCACATCGAGGGGATCAGCTGGTACAGTTTGTCGTTCTCGGTGGTGCTGTACTGGGTGCGTCCGAGTGTCTCTTCGTGCAGGACGATGCCCTGCTCGCCCAACTCGCGGACAATATCGAGGTAAAGGATCTGATAAGCGAGCTGGTTGGCAAGCCTGAAATCGTCGAAGGTATCGTACTCACTTCTGTCGCGCAATTTCGGAAACTCATCACGTGAGCGATGGAACGCGATAGAATAATTCTCCTCAACGATTGCTTGCTGGCGGCTGCGCTGTTCGCGGAAATGCAGCATATCTGTCGGCTTTTGCGGATATCGTTTGCTCTTGAGCTTGGCTGACAAGGCGGCGTTTTCCTCTTCAACCACATCAATACGTCCCTGCAAAGGCCGGACAAACAACACAAACAATCCGGCAACGAGAGCCAGCATGACGACGTTGTAGATCACTATTTTCTTGTACAACGGACCGGGATTCATTCGGTTTCGCTGACCTCGGGCTCGAAGTAAATTTCTTTGAGTGGCAGCCGCAAAGCAAAATCGCGCATTAAGAAATTTCCCCACGGCTTCATTTGGTCCCAATCCTGCCGCTCTCCCTGCTTCACACTGTCGACGTTCTGGAACATGGAGTCTTCCTCCGTGTTCAGATCATCACCCAGCTTGTCAACGTAGATCAGCGGCTTCGCTCTCGGGCCATTCGTATAGCCGACGGCAACGATCTCCCTCCACGGCTCGATCTGGTTTGTCGGTATGTATTCGTGTTCGGAGAGTGCCGCAATTACCTGGCCGCTGTTTTTTTGCGACAGCAGCCCGATGCCGCCCATGAGGTTTGCGCGCAGTGGTGGCTGTTCCCGCTTCACCTCCTCTTGCACCTCTACGGGCGGACCGTCATTGTCATAGCTTGCCTTATCCGCAATAACGACGAACCAGTCCTTTTCGTGCTGCCATCGGCCGAGCTGGTGGACTGATTCGACGAATGTGCGGTTACGGTGGGCGCGGGATACGAACGGGATGAGCATGTGATTGAAAATATCGATGGTCTCGACCATCGCATCCAGTGCCGGCACGTGTCTTTCACAGGAGGCCAGCTCATCGCGACGGATGCTCAGCGCGACTTCCTCCAGCGTCAGTGACCGATACGCAATTGCCAGAGAGATCGCCAGAACGAACGACAGGATCCAGGAGCAGGCGATGAGGTGCGGATAATTCCGCCGCCGCTTGATCGCCAGCTTGACTTCGTCGGGCGCCGCCGAGATGGGGCAGGCAGCCTCACCGGTATCGAAGCCCTGGAGGGCGAGACCGTAAGCGATCGGGTAGAGCGCTGCTTCCTGCAGTTCCTGCTGGTGAGTGACTGTCAGTCGGCGGACCGGAACTTCGTACACGGTCTGGAAAAACTCGTCGATACCCGACAGCAGTGAACCGCCGCCACACAGGTAAATCTCCGCCACTTTCAAATCCGGATCGTCTTCGGCTTGAGCCTGCATCTTCCACTGTTCGAGACTGCCCTGGATCTCTGCCGACAGGGCGCGGGCGGTCGCGGTCAGTGGTGAGTTCAGGTCGGACACCAGGATGCGACTGTTGTACTTGACGCTCTCGGCCTCTTCCTGGGAAACCTGCAGGTGCTGCGCCAAAGCGTCGGTAAACATGTCGCCGCCGAACGGGATGCTGGCAGTGTAGAACACCTGACCCTTCATCAGCAGTATCATCGTCGCATTGACGGCGCCGATGTCGAGCATCATCAGCACTTCGTTGCGATTGCGTGCTTCCGGTTCGACATAGAGGAAGGCGTTTGCCAGGCCGATGCCCTCGAGCGTGATATCGCTGAGGTTCAAGGCGGCGTCTTCGAGTGCCGTGACGCGATGGCGAATCAGCTCCTCGCGGCACAGGCAGATGGCCACGGGCAGCTTGTACCGGTAGAACGGCTGCTGCGCAACGAAGTCGTTGATGAACTCTTCACCAGAGAGCCCGGCAATCTGACCGGCCTCGTAGCTGACGAGCTCGTCGAGGCGCTTTTCGCTGCCGGGTGGAAAATCAACCAGCTGGGTCAGCCCATAGTGATGGGGCAATCCGAGAATCGTCTCTTCGTCGGAGAAATTGTCAGCTTCGAGTATCGCCGCGATACGGCCAGAGATTTCCTGCTCGGTAAACAGGTCCTCTTCACGATTGTTGATGACAATGGTTTCGAGGACAGCGACTTCGTTGTTATACTTCTGCAATACCACGATTTTGGTCGTGGCAGTTCCAACATCGATACCGACAAACCGGCGTTTGCGTCGAAATTTCAGTGGCAACTTCATTTGGCACTCCCGTCACGGGACACAGGCGAACGACGGCCGCGATAAAAGCCGCTGACACGTCATAATCAACACTCATTCGTCAAGCCATGCAAGCGCCGGTACACAGCATGATTACCGGGTTTCATCTTCGTCCAGCGGGATGTTGAATCGACCATCCGGGTCGACGATGATGGCTTTGACGAAGATGAGCAGGTGCTCTGGGCTCTCATTGGTGTCGAATTTCTTGAACAGCGCCCCGAACAGCGGCATATCGCCCAGCAGCGGAATCTTGCTCACCGTCGTACTCGATTGCGCCCTGATCAGGCCGCCCAGCACGATGGTTCGGCCGCTGTTGACCGCTGCTGTGGTTGTCAGCGTGTTTTCGGAGACTTTCGGAAAAGCGGGCCCCCCGCCCAAGGACTCGGCCCCGAGGAACTCGCTGACCTCGGCGGTGAGACTCAACATGATCGTCTTCATGTCGTTCCCGACATTGGCCGTCACTTCCAGGCTAATCCCCACATCCAGCTCCTCGACTTCGCCGACCGGAACGTTTGCGCCGTCGGTTATCGCAGGAAAGAGCGGACCGCGTGGGTCGGGGGTGGTTCTTGACTGAAACTCGAACTCCGTGAAAAACCGCACCGTTTCGCCACGGAAGATCTCGGCGCTCTGATTGTTCAGTACCAGCAGCTTCGGGGCGCTGAGGGTGCGGGCGCTGCGGCTCTGCTGGATGGTCTCGAGGACAGCATTATAGGTCACGTTGTCGATGATACCCGAGATCGACACGGTCGGCTTGTCGCCGAGATTGTTGCCGAACTCGGGTAGCGTCGCTTCGCTGGCGAGATTGAACTTCGGAATGAAGCCCTGCTCGAAGTTCAGGTTGTTGAAGGAGGTACCGAGAAGAAATAATTCGTTCTGCGAAATTGTCATGTAGCTGGCTTCTATCAGCACCTGCTTCGGCACCCGGTCGAAGCGGTCGACGATGCGGCTGGCATGGCGCAGCATCTCGCGGGAGTTAAACATCATCAGTACGTTGTGATCCCGATTGAGGTCCATCTTCGCGCCCTCGGGCGAATCCTCCATCACAAAGCTTTCGAGCATGTTCAGCAATGTGTCCTCGGCACCATCGTCGCCCTCGACGAAGCCGGCCTGCAATTCAAACATCGCCAGCTCGAGCTGGGCGCCGCCCGGTGCCGGTTCTTCCCCTCCCTGGGTGATCCAGATGACGTTTTCGCCGAACTGAAAATCGATGCCCATATTGCGGATCACATACTCCAACAACTCCCGCAGCGGCACGTCATGCAGTTTGATGGTCAACGTCTGTTCGCTTTCCAGGCCCTGGTCGGAGATGATATTCATGTCGTCCATTTCGCTGAGCGTCATGATAATGTCCTCGACCGTCGCATCGACCAGGTCTATGCTGACCTTACGATTGATCAAGTCCTCCATCGGCCCGGGGGGCGGTGCCAGTGGCTTGTATTCCGGAGTCACCCGGACTGACTGCTGATACGTATCCGGCAAGACGAATTTGCTCATCGCCTCGCTGAGGACTCTGGCGGTGGTGTTCTCCTGCTCCTCGACCATCGCCGCATTCTGGCGCTCGGCGTTGATCTTGTACATCATGCGCCGCACCTCATCCTGAAAATACGGCGAGCCGACGAGAGGTCGAAGCGCCTCGCGCGCTTCAAAGTACTTTTCGCGCCGCATCATTTTGTTGATCTGCTCAAGCCGTTCGTGGGCCTTGAAGACGCCTTCGACCGTGGCTTCGTCGTCCAGGTCTATAGCGGCCAGCTCGGCAGTAAGCAGATCCACCTCGCCTTCCTCCTGTGCCGCCACCGGCAGGCCGACTGCTGCCAGGGCGAGGATGACAAGGCCAATGCGCATCAAGGTTGTCTCAACCATGGATAAGTTGGACCATGTAGGGTGCCCACATGCGTTGTGGACCAACGGTGTTACGTAACAATCGAGCCAATCGTGGGTGCGAAATCAATCGGCTCCTTCTTCCCATTTAAGCCTGCTCTCGAAGGTGCGACCGGAAACCGCCGTATTCAAGACAAGTTCCTTGCTGCCCCACAGGACTTTCCAGTGATAAAAGCAACGAACGGCTGGAAAATCGTCTTCGCTCCAGGCGCCTTTGCCTTCGTCGGCATCGTTATTGGGGTTCTTCCCCCAGCCCTTACGAATCTGCTGGCTCTTGTATTCCCACCACGTTTCGCCCGGCCGCCAGGAACATTCAATGTTGCAGTATTCATACATGTAACTGCAGCGCTTCACAGCAAGGCTGGCACCGAGGTCGTTTGTAATCCGCGGAAGGTTACGATCGGTGTCATCGGTTTCAGGAAATACATCGGTGCAGTCCTGTTCGTCGATAGCCGGCTGCAGGTCACCGGTACCACCGGGCCGGCCACCGTCGTGGCCGCGGCTATCGTCCTGAGGGCACAAAAAAATGGCGGTTTCACCGAAATAGTCGGGGTGCAGCGAGCTCAGCCACATCGGCATCTTGTTATCATAGTCATCCTGGTAACTACGGACCTGCAGGCCGAACTGATGCATCTGATTGAGGCACGAAGTTCGCCGGCCACGGGCTCTGGCCTGCTGAAAGGCAGGCAACAGCATGCCGGCCAGGATCGCGATGATCGCGATCACAACCAAAAGCTCAATGAGCGTGAACTTACGTTGTAGATTACGCTTGCGCATTCGCCACTCTCTCCAACTGTTCACTTAACGCTGTGACACTCACTATGTCCGGTTCTACTGACATCAGACACAGCGTCACGATGGATTGTTGGTAGAATTTACAATTGCTTTACCGACAAGTCAAACCCCGACACCTGCTGCACCTCAACAATCTGCAGGTTGACAGAGCTCACATGCTACACTCAATTACCACCATCATTTCATTTAACAGCTTTGGTGCTCGTATGTCCTCGAACCGACATCTTCTCAAGCGACGACTCAGCCTTTGCATTCTCTGTGTCTTTATGCTGGCTGGCATCGCCGTACCGGCAGCGCCAGGTGACGCCGATAAGGAACCGAGGTTGATCAGCGGCACGATGCACTTTGGCCTGTCCCCGCGGA
>CAJWLW010000070.1 GCA_913042885.1 uncultured Lentisphaeria bacterium
GAAATCGTGCTCTGCCCCCGAGTTCTCGCAACCTGATCCGCAGGAACGATACCGGGCAGCAGCCGGTACTTGCGTTCATCAGTGCGTACTTCGATATTTTCGGCAGACTTGTCGGTCGCTCCTTCAGCGCATTAAGCAGCGTCATCCCGACTTTCTTCCTCGCCCACCTGCATTCTCCCAGCAGTACATTGCGCCTGGAAACGTCTACGGCAGAGTGTCGAATATGAAACGTCCAATTGCTTGACTTCGCTGAGTCGCGACGACTAAGCTATGAATTGTCGAAAAGTCTCTGGATCATAGGGAACGCCGATGTTATCACACCAACAACTCATACACGTTGCTATCCTGGTCGGCTTCGTTGCAGCTTGCGGGAGCAGTTATGTATATTGGGGTTGATCTTGGCAGCAGCGCGGTCAAGGCGGTTGCCGTGGACGAGACGGGGGCCTGTGTAGCCAGCCACAGCCGGCCGCTGACGATTTACCGCGGCCCCGGCGGGCAGGCTGAACACCGGCCGGCAGACTGGGAATCGGAGGCTGGTGCGTGTTTGCGTGCGCTGACTGAGGAATTGGGAAAACAGGGACACGTGCCGGCTGCAATAGCGGCAACCGGTCAGATGGACGGCCCCGTTCTTCTCGACGCCCATTTGCGACCGGTTGCACCGGTCCAGATGTGGTGTGACGCCCGTTGCGCCGCCCAGTGCGAGGATATCGAGTCACGGATTCCTGCTCAGAAACTTCTCCAGATCACAGGGCACAGTGCAGTTACGGGGTACACGGCGCCGAAACTCATGTGGTTCGCCGAACACGAGCCGGAGGTGTTGACCCGGTCGGCTCACCTGATTTTCCCGAAAGATTATCTTACTTTGCTGCTGTCTGGAACGGTGGGGTCGGACATTTCCGATGCCTCCAACAGCCTGCTGCTGGACGTGCGCAGCGGTTCGTGGGATGAATCGATCGTGTCTGCCCTTGGCCTGGATTCAGTGAACCTGCCGGATTTGTCCCGTTCTGCCGATGTGGTCGGGCATGTGTCCCGCCAGGGTGCAGAGTGGTCGGGGTTACCGCCCGGAATCCCGGTTGCCGCCGGGGCCGGCGATTCGATCGCTGCAGCTCTCGGTGCAGGGTTGACGGATTCGTCACGGCTGCAGATCGTGGTGGGATCAGCGGGCAATGTCAACTGTGTCCTCGATCGCCCGATTATCGACAGCCGAGGGCGGGTCCACACCGGGTTCTTTGTCGATTCCGAGCATTGGATCTGCACCGGTGTGCTGCAGTCAGCGGGCGCATCGATTCAATGGTGGTCCGATGTATTGGATATGCCGCTCGATGAGATGGTGGCGGAGGTCGAGGGTGTGGGGCCGTCGGGCGTTTTCTTTGCTCCGTATCTGGCGGGTGAGCGTACGCCCCACCTCGACGCCCGGGTGCGTGGAGGCTTTGTCGCGCTCGAAGGTTCCACGAGCCGCGCCGACATGACCCGGGCTGTGCTGAATGGCGTGGCGTGTTCGTTCCGGGACGCGGCGCAGGTTTTCGCTGAACTGGGTGTACATGCAAACGAAATTTCGATCACCGGCGGCGCCGCGCGCAACGAGACGATTTGCCGGCTGATCGCAAACGTTATGCAGAAGTCGCTCACGCGGATCGATGCAGATGTGACGGCGATGGGTGCCGCGATGCTGGCAGCCTGTGCCGCCGGCCGCTTCCTGAGCTGGCAGGACGCAGCCGCAGCCTGGCCTGCGTCGGGCGAGGTGTTCGCTCCGGAAAATGCGGCGATTCACGAAGAAGCCTACCAGCAGTTTCGCCGGTTATATCCGCGTCTGGCAGGATGGTGAAATCTGATCGGCAACCACAATCGACGCAGGCATCGTCAGCCAACGAGGCTGTCCATTGCCGTGCGAATTCGATCCAGCGCCTCGTCGATTACCGTCCGACCATGATCGTGGGTGGGGACCAGACGGACCTGTGACGGCGGGCGGCCGGAGACTTCGACGCCGTATTCCTGCCAAAGCGAGATAATGCGTGCGGTGTCGAGTCCGGGGCCGACGAGGTCGACATTGACCATGTTGGTTTCCACCGTTTCCAAGTCCACGTCGAGGCCGTCGATGCGGCACAGATGTTTCGCCAGATAACGGGCATTCGCATGGTCGTCCGCCAACCGGTCCACCATCGTCTCCAGCGCCACGATCCCGGCGGCGGCGATTATGCCGGCCTGCCGCATGCCGCCGCCAATGCGACGGCGGGCGAAGTTGGCCCCGGCGATGAACTCCCGGCTGCCGACCAGCACCGAGCCCAATGGGCAGCAGAGACCCTTGGACAAGCAAAACATGAGGGTGTCCACATCCTCAGCATAGGCAGCCGCCGGTACACCGGAGGCCACGGAGGCGTTCAGGATGCGGGCGCCGTCCAGGTGAATCCGCAGTCCGTGGTCACGGGCCACGGCACACAGTTCTCTGTGCAGGGCCAGCGGCACCACGCGGCCGCCGCTGCGGTTGTGGGTATTCTCCAGGCAAAGCAGGCGGGGGACCGGGCAGTGCAGGTTTTTTTTGCGAATGGCCGCCGCCAGTTCGCCCGGGGCCATCATCCCCTTGTGACTCGGCACCGGCATGGGAGACAGGCCCGCAACGTTGGCGAAGCCGCCGCCTTCGTGCTGATAGAGATGGCTGGACGAGTCAATCAAGACTTCATCGCCCGGCCGGCCGTGGCACATCAGCGCCACCAGGTTACCCATGGTGCCGCTGAGAACGAGCATGGCCGCTTCTTTCCCCATCAGGTCCGCAGCCATTTCCTCGAAACGCTTTACGGTGGGATCCTTGCCATAGGTGTCGTCCCCCAATTCGGCGGCACGGATGGCATCCAGCATCTCTTCGGTGGGAAGCGTCTGGGTGTCGCTGTAAAGATTGATCGGTTTCAAGTCGATCTCGTTTGGGTTAATGCCGTTCGTGAAGTCCAGAAGCCTGGGAGCTTGTACAGACAGTGCTGTGAAACTGGTTATTTTTCAAGTCACAGTCCGTCGGGACACCTGGGGGCAGTCCCTGAAGGCGGACACCGTGCTTCTGGCATCTTCAGCGGCGAACGCATGTCGGCAAGCCGCGGTTTTCCCTGGCGCCACCGACCTGCTGGACGCCGATCCAGGTGTCCCGGCCGAGCGCGCCGATATGTCCCCGCAGACATCCGCGACGAGCCGGCCGTGGCGGGACTGATGGACGGACTGGATTCGCTGGACGTGCTGGTCAATAACGCGGCGCACGGCGTCGAGGTATGGGCCTTAACAGCGGAGCGGCAGTAATGAAAACACCGTGGGGATGCTCCCATGCAAGCGCGCTCGACAAATTTTAAAAAATGGCGACCTTCGACTTGTATCTGCACCTCCCCGCCACATTATATCGGTGATTGTCCGCGAGCGAGACTTCGGAGTCATTCGGACTATCTAACGGAAGAGGGCCTCGGTGACGCTTTTCGCGCAATCCTAAGAATAGGCCCTGATGCAGGATATACTGTTCGGCCCAAAATTATGAAACAAAATCGACTATTACTAACCGCAGGGAACTGCTATGCGAATTTCTTCAGTTGGCAGAAGAATCCGGATGGAACCTACGTTGTTGGCTGGAAGAAAAAGTAGGCCCAACAAGTCGGTGCAAGCAGCGTCGCTTCGCGCCTGAGCTATGACGTTCGGCACCGCAGACAGGGTCGGCGGAATCGGACGTAAAAACAAAAGACCCTATAGTAAGGAGATGTGAAAAATGGGAGACTTCCTGAAGTTCAAGAAGATGGTCACACCGATCATTATCCAAATCGCGTTCTGGTTTGGCATTGCGTTCGTGTTATGGAGCGGAGTGGATCTTGTGAAACAGTCGCTTGCTTTTGACGCGTCTCCCTGGCCGGGCATTCTGATGATTATACTCGGGCCGTTGGTCGTGAGAGTGTATTGCGAGGTGCTCATCGTTATCTTCAAGGTCAAAGACACGCTTGTAGAGACGCAGAACCTGCTCAAGGAAAGTCTCTATTCAGAAGCTGAATAGAGAGGGGTTAGAGCCGAACCAAGCCTTGCACAAGTATTTCTGGATGGCCGCGGCCATCCAGAAAACTGTGAAGGCGACAGCTATCGCCGGGTTTTTATTCCAAGAATATTTTCGCTTTGGACTCCGGTTCCTACGGACTCCGCTTCGGATGTATTGGCTGCGGCGGTATCGGGCGTGTTCATGTGCACAACAGCCAGTTCGTACCGGGAACGACGGTGACAGCTTTCGCCGATATCGACCGGGCCAGGGGCGGAGACGTTTTGTGACACGTTTGGCGGGCGATATGCCACCACCGATGCGCAGGATATTTTCCAGGATCCGGACCTCGATGCGGTACTCATCCACTTCCTTCATGGCTTCCCAACATGCTTGACACCATAAAGGGCGCCCTGATCGTCTCCTGCCAGGCCGAATCGGGGTTTCCGCTGAACACCCCCGACCGCCTGGCGGCGCTGGCGGAGACCGCGATCATGGGCGGAGCCCGTGGCATCCGCGCCAGCGGCCCGGAAAACATCATGGCCATCCGCGAACGGGTGTCCGTACCCGTGATCGGGATCTACAAGAAGGAATATCCGGGTTCCGAGGTCATCATCACCCCGACCATGGATGAAGTCGAGGCTGTCGTCGCTGCAGGCGCAACGATCCTCGCCCTCGATGCCACCCGTCGAAGGCGCCCGAATGGATGCAGCTTTGCGGATCTCATGGGCGCTGTTCGCAGTCGGTTCGACATCCCGGTGATGGCCGACATCTCAACGCTCGAAGAAGGTGTGACTGCGGCGGCAAACGGCGTCGACATTCTGGCCCCGACTCTGGCCGGCTATACCTCATACAGTCGGCAACTGGTCGGGCCTGGGCCCGACCTGCAGTTGACGAAAGAACTCGTCCGCCTCGGTGTTCCCGTCATCGCCGAAGGCCGGCTGCAGACTCCGCAGGATGTCCGCGCGGCATTCGCTGCCGGTGTTCACGCGGTGGTGGTGGGGTCGATGATCACCCGGCCGCATCTCATCACCCGGCACTTCCTGACCGGGGTACCCAAACCCAACACGCCGATCGGTGCCATTGACATCGGCGGCACCAAGATTGCCGCTGCGATATCGGCAGGCGTCGACTGGGTGGATCGTGAGAGGGCGCCGACACCTGCCGACGCTGACGCTGTGGTGAATACCGCCATCGACCTGCTGCAGCGGCTGATCCACCGCAACCGCATCGGGTCCCTGGCAGCAATCGGTGTTTCAACGGGTGGTGGGGTTGACCACGAGGGACGCATCGCATCGGCAACAGACATCATGCCTGGTTTCGCGGGGACCGATCTGCGGACTGCGGTAGCCGATGCCTTCGGCGTGCCTGTCGGCGTCATGAACGACGGGCACGCAGCGGCACTGGCCGAGGCCGAAATCGGGGCCGGCAGCGGGTATGCCACGGTACTGGGCTTAACCATCGGCACCGGTCTGGGCGGCGGTATTGTCCATCACGGCGAACTGTACCGGGGAGGTTCCGGCCTGGCAGGCAGTGTCGGACACCTGATCATTGAACCGGGGGGACGCCCATGCAGCTGCGGCGGCACTGGCTGCGCAGAGGCCTATGTCAGCGGCGGCGGTCTGTTGCAGACATATAACGAAGCCGCGACGACTGCCGTGACGACAGCGACAGCGGTCGCCGAACTGGCGGCGGCCGGTGACGAGACTGCGGTACGTGCTGTTGCCGAAACGGGCCGCCGCCTCGGCCAGGCTATTGCTGCGGCAGCGGCGACGCTCGATCCCGACGTGGTGGTCGCAGGAGGAAGCGTGGCCACCCTGGGTGAGCCGCTGCTTGGGCCGGCTCGGGAGTTTCTGGCTGCAAACGGCTTTGCTGCCATTGCGAGCATTCCGATCCTCCCCGCCAGGCACGGCGCCGACGCCAGCCTGACCGGCGCGGCCCTCTTGGCAACACGGCTTGCCTGCGTTGACCAATGAATCACGGGTATCGTGACGGGGGACGCACAGTCGTTGCAAAGTCATGTCCCGGAACAGTTGTTGACACGGAATGCTGCTGGGCGGTCAGCCCCCGCTGGGACACCAACTTTTACGATAAATGTCTCAAAACCGCCTCCGTTGTCAAGCGACGAAGCTCTTGAATCGCCCCCTCCGAGTAGAACCCAACATGAGGCGTAAAAATGACATTCGTTAGGGTTCGGAGGGGATGGTCAACGGGGAGAGGGGCATGCTCGTAGACATCTAAGAGCGCAGCACCCAAACGTCCCGCGCCTAATGCCTCCACGAGCGCATTTTCGTCCACTAACCCACCGCGTGATGTGTTGATGAGTACTGCGCCGGGTCTCATCAAGTTTATCGTTTCGGCATTGATGAAATGGCGTGTTTCATCCGTCAGAGGCATGTGGAGCGAGACATAATCGGATTGGCTCAGCAACGCTTCCAAGCCGGGCAACCCAACGCCTAATTGCTTGGCGAAGGACGGGTCCGGTGGACTTCTATACGCCAAGACCGTCATGCCAAAGCCCACCGCTCTTTGTGCAACCGCCCGGCCAATACAACCAAATCCCAATAAACCGAGTGTTTGTCCAGATAAACGGGTAACTGGTCCGCAACCCCAAATCCCAGTCGTTTGTTCCCGTTCATTCCAGCGCTTTTGGCCCACAAATTGGTGGTACTCAACGATTTTTCGATTCCAGGCCAACAACATCGCCAAGGTGTGATTGGCAACTTCTTCCGTGCAGTAATCATGAATACCCACCACGGGAATACCCGCCGCTTCAGCGGCTTTTCTGTCAATGTTGTCCAACCCGGTACCAAAACGCGTAATGACCTTGCAACGTTGCATGGACTGGATAACCGCCTCGTTAAAAGGGGCATGCATGCACATGATCGCGTCGGCGTCATGAACTGCATCAATCAAACTCGCCTCGTCATGCCAGTCTACCTTTTCGACGCGCATGTCAGCCAGCACAGATTTTTCAATGGACAGATCTTCACCTGCCGGTGAGTCCGTCACAGCGACAAAGTATGTTTTCTTTTCCTTCAATTCTTTCAACCTTCCAGTTTTCCAGCCTTGCATCCCTTAATCCATCAGGTGCTGCACTATCTTCCCCGAGCCACCTGCTCTGGATCTCTTTCCTCAATTTCAGAAAAAAACGTCGCTCCACCCAGCTCCATAATTCGTTGGTAGCCTGCGTTGAAGTCGGCCACATCGACGATGCCGTTTTTCATGAGCGCTTCATACACTGTGACGACAGCGTCAATTGCACTCACGAGTCCGACCAGGGGATAGATTACGATTTGAAATCCCAACTCCTTCAGGACGTCAACATGCACTTCGTCACCGTCCAGGTGTCGAAGGCCGGCGGTCCACAGGAGAGGCTTGTCCGGGATGGCCTCGCGTACCTGCTTCGCCTCCTCAAGGCTGCTCACAAGAGTCATGATGACATCGGCGCCGGCTTCCGAATACATCGCCAGTCGCTCCAATACCTCATCCGAGTTGATAAGAAACCGCTTTTCGAAACTGCTGAAGCATACTGCGAGGGGGGGGGCATGCAAACTGAAACGGGGTCAATCCCGTCCCTTATCCACTGCGAGTGGCAGTCGCTTACTGGCGTGTACTTCGTTGCTGCCCTGGTCGTGCTTTGTCACCTCCGGCCGGGACCGTCGCAAGCGGACGACAGGGGGTGCGAGGTATTCGAGGGTCGGGCCGCCGTGCGAGACGGTCATGCCGTCGTTGGTGACGGGTCGGGGTTCGGCGGGCGCGTGGTCGAGAGCGTCCTGCGGCGACATCCCTTCGCCGATCGGCACCCGGATCTGTTCACCGAGGGATAGGAGCCGAGGCAGGCGTGATCGGCGCCTTCACCCGCGCAGGTAGTCCAGGGGGATCGTTCTAACCCTCGTCCCCGTCATGCTGACGCCGCAGGTTCCCCAGCCGTAGTCGTAGACGAAGACGGCCTCGTCGCCGACGAACTGCACGTCGGGATAGGCGATCCGCAGGGGGCCGGGCGCGCGATGGTAGCGGTCGGTGTCGGAAGGTTGGTAGTACCAGTAGTCCTCGCGTTGCTCGATGATCTCGTGCCAGTCCGCCGGCAGCGGCGGGATGACCGTCTCGTCGTCGAGCGACTCGAGGTTCCGCAAGCTCTCCCACGTCCGGCCCTCGTCCCGCGAGATCGCGCACGAGAGGCGGTGCCGGTGCAGGCCCTTGAGAATCTCGCCGCGCGACCCCTGGTTCCAGACCATCAGGATCTCGCCGGTCGGCATCCGGCGCAGGCAGGCGGGGGTGGCGGTGCTGGCGATCTGAAGGACCGGCTCAGGCCGTTTCCAGGTGAGGCCGAGGTCGTCGCTGAAGGATTGATAGCGCCGGCCGTGCTCGCTGCGCAGGTCCATGAGCAGGCGCCCGTCGCGCAGCGGCAGGACCGCCGGTTCGCCGAGGGCGTAGCAGACGCGGTAGCGGCACACGAAAAGTTCGCTGAGGCTGTGCTGCCACGTCCGGCCTTCGTCGTCGCTGACCATGACGAAGCTGAACGACAGGTGGTTGTCGGCTTCGCTGGCGACGGTCTCGTCGAAGGAGATCCAGCGGTACGACGGAGCCAGGATGCGGCCGGAGTCGAGCACGAGCGCGTGTCCGGCGCAGCACATGGCATGCTGGGAGAACACGACGACCGGGGCCGACCAGGTGCGGCCCTCGTCGCTGCTGGAGCGGAACATCATTCCCGAGCCGGCGTCACGGGTGGGATGGCCCTGGGGGAAGTGCTCGTGATCGTTATAGACCATGCCCAGGCGGCCGCTGTTCATGCGGAAGACCGACTGGTGGTTGCCTTTGACCCGCGCGCCCGCCGCGTCGCGCATCTCCCAAGGCTCGCTCCAGGTGCGGCCGGCATCGGCCGACGAGCGCATCGTCAGGTAGATGTAATCGCGCTGCGGCGCGGTGTTGACGGTGGAAAGATCGGCCTCGCCGGTCGGCGCGTCGTTGCTCCGCGAAGGCGTCTGTGGCGGCTTGGCGACGTATGCGCCCGGGTCCAGGTGACCCGCCAGCTCGTACTCGAAGCCGATCACGTAGAGCTCGCGCTCGGTCGGTCCCGGCGTCAGCGTCATTTCGTAGGTGACCGGATTGCGCGGCTCGATGATCATCGAGCTGGGGAAGCGATCGACTTCAAGGGGGCAGCCGGTTGCGGCGGCTTTCTCGTGGGTCGTCATCTGGGTCCACCGACGCGGGTCTTGCCGATCCGCGGTTTTTTGATAGGAAATTGCTTTTCGGAACTTTTGAATCATATCGCGAGGGGAGTTGCTATGCAAGCTGTAACCGGTTCGATCCTGCCTCTTATGCACTGCGAGTCGTAGTTGCTCACTGGCGTGTACCTCGTTGCCGCCCTGGTCGTGCTTTGTCACCTCCGACAGTGACCGTCGCAACCGGACGACAAGCACGGGAGCGTTGTCAGCGTCTGAAGGGACAGGGGTATGTTCTGTCGCTGCTGGGCTGGCGGGTTCGATAGGCGCGTCGGCCTCGAGCGCCTCCCGAGCCTGCTCAGCCTGCCAGGGCTGAATCCTCTCATCCTCCGCCAACATGGCAAGGAAATGCTCGATCTCCGCTCGGGGATGCCACCGCAACGTTCCACCCGTTCAGTTTGCATGCCAGCTCCCCTCGCAGTATGCTTCAAAAGTTCCGAAAAGCGGTTTCCTATCAGCCCGGACTCCAGGATGTGATTTTTGCCCGTTCAGAAGGCAGGGACGGTTTTGTGATTTCGGTTGGAGTGGAGTATACCATCCAGTAGTCCCCGATGGAGCATGCCCGGATGAGAACGGCCCGGAGTTGTTGGAACAGGGAAAGCGATTGAATGCCCGAGACATATGATGGCATCCTCCTGGGTAGCGGTCACAACAGCCTGATCCTGCAGGCCTATGCAGGACGTGCTGGGTTGGAAACGATCTGCCTGGAACAGGATGGAAAACCGGGGGGTGGCCTGACAACCGAGGAACTTCCACAGGGAAGTGGTTTTCGGCACAACACCCACGCCTTCTTTCACCGGGGCCTTGATCAACTTCCCTGGTACCACGACCTTCAACTCCGGCAACTGGGGGCCGAGTACCTGGAGCCGGAATTGAACGTGGCCCTGATCTGTCGCGATGGGCAGAGCCTGCAGTGGTGGACCGATTTTGAACGTACCGTGGAGTCCTTCCGCCGTTTCGATCAACAGGATGCCGAGACCTTGATCCGCTGGCGTCGGTCTTTCCAGCCAATCGTCAAGCAGATCCTGGTTCCCGAGGCCCAGTCACCCCCGTTGCCCCCGGAGGAGAGAACCCGCCTGCTGTCCCGGTCGTCCCTCGGCCGGCAGTTACTTGAGGTGAGCGAGTTATCCCCGCTGGAGTTTGTCCACAGGGAGTTTCGACATCCGGTGATCCAGGCAGGGCTGCTTTTTTTCAATGGCCTGCGTGAAGTCGATCTTCGTGAACCCGGTTTTGGTCACCATATTCCCCAGTTGCTGGCTGCTGACGCCTACGCCCAGATCTGCCTGGGGGGATCCGGGCAACTTGCCAGGGCGCTGGTTGCCGCGGTGGAGGGGAGCGGAGGGAGGATTGAATGCCAGACCCGGCCGAAACGGATCCTGGTCGAGGGAGGTCGTGCCGTGGGCGTGGAGACGGCGGATGGACGGCAGCTTCGTGCCCGGCAGTTCATCGCCTCGGGACTCAATCCTCAGCAGACATTTCTGGAACTGTTTGACGCCGCCGATATCCCGGCCGAGTGGCGACGGCTGGCCGAAGGCTATCGCTACAACCTGCTTGCGCCGCTGTTTGGGACCTACCTGAACCTGCAAGCCCCGGTCCACTATGCGGCGGCGGCGGACTGTCCCGAGTTGGATCAGGCATTGATGGTGATCCTGGGACTGGAACGGAGCGAGCAATTCCTTGAGATTGTCGAGCACCATCAGCTGGGGACAATCCCTCCCACGGTGATGTGGGGATCGTGCCCGACCCAGTTTGATCCCCAGCAGGCACCCGAGGGGAAACACGCCGCCTTCATGTGGGAGAAATTGCCTTTTGAACTTGCCGGGAATGCAGCCCGATGGGACCAGGAGAAGGACCGGCATGGAGAGCAAATGATCGAGACCTGGAGGGAGTATGCACCCTCATTGCAGGCGGACCTGCTGGATGTCACCACCCGTAGCCCACTGGACACGGCACGGCGACTGCCGAACATGCGGTTTGGTGATCTGCTGGTTGGAGCCATGACCCGTCAGCAGATGGGATTTCATCGCCCCTTTCCCGGGGCAGGTCACTACCGTGGCCACCTGCCGGGCATGTACCTTTGTGGATCGAGCTGTCACCCGGGCGGAAATATCACGGGCATGCCAGGCTATAACAGTGCCCAGGTCCTGCTGGCCGACCTGGGAATCAAGGTCGACTGGACACCGGCGGCCTTGCTGCAGCGACTCCCCGCGGCTGACGGGTGAGAAATCTGCCAGGCCTCCGAGCTCCCGTTCAGACGGGGGTTCCTTGCATTCCTCGGCTGCAATCCTCGACGACCTGTCGACTCACGATGCGTCACACCGGCAGGATAGGCCGGTTCCGAAGCCCGGTCAATCCGAACTTCCTGTAAATCGCGGGCCGAGCCTTGGGTACGCGAATCAGACGGCGGTATCTACGTCCAAAGTCTGGCCATTGTCCCAGGCATGCTGGCATGGCGATCCGCTGCGGGTTGACGAGCGTCTAAAAAAAAATTGCAATTTTCCGGCGTTTTTCTTATACTGCTATTCTTACCGATATAACTAATGCAACCAATGCTGAAACTGGCATACAACGGAGAAGTCAGATGACGACCCGATTGCTGAAAACGATTGTCTCGGGCATTGCCCTGCTTTGCCTGTCCCTGTCGACGACCCACGCCCAGTGTGTGATCTACTCGGAGGATTTTGAGGGAGGCGGTGATCCGCAAAACATCCAGGACGCGCCTTTCTCCTATATAAAGGACGCGGGTCTTTCCTTCACATTAGAGGTGGCTTCGGGTACCGGCCTCACCGGCCGGGCAGTGGACGGTGCTACGGGTGGTGCGGGGAATATCCTGGTGCGTTCGCGGCCCATTGACAACATACCGTACCCGGACCTGACCCAGAAGCTCACCCTCACGGCCGATGTCGCGGTCTCGTCGGTGGGTATGGTCAACGATTCCGGCATCGGTCTGGCTGTTTCCAGCTTGCCCGGGGGGATATATACGAATCATGGCGCCTTTATCTTCGCCTCCAACGGTTTCAAATGGAACTACGATTTCCGCGGCCTGATGGGCAACGGCCCCGGGGCATATGGCACGATTACCACCGACGGCTATGCGGAGATCGTGTTGGCCACAATCGAGATCGACTATGATGCCGATACGGTGACCGCGAGCATCACCCACAGCGGCGGCACAGATTCCGTCACCCAGAACTTTCCAGCCGGTGCCGCGGATGGGATCGATCGATTTGCTATCCAGCTGAACGGTAACCTGGCCGGCTACGGCGTTGACGTCGATAATATCGAAATCGAAAGCACCCTCGTCCCAAGTGTCGTCTACTGCGAGACCTTCGAGGGCGGCGATAATGGCCAGGATATTACCGATGCACCGTTCGGTTACAGCAAGGCCGCCGGTCTGGCATTCCCGATGGAGGTCAACTCCTCGACGCCGTTAACGACTTCATACACCCTCGCTGTCGACGGTGATTCCCCCGGCCCCGGCAAGTTGCTGCTGCGAACAAAAAACGTCGCGATTCCGACCGGTATCGGCAAGCTGATCACCAACGCGGATCTGACACAATCATATTTCGGACCGATCAATGACTCTTACATCGGCCTGGCCAAAGCTGGCATCGGTGCGCCGTTCAACGATAGCGGCGCGCATATCGGTGCCGCCGGCACAAGAGGCGGTTGGGTCTATGATTTTCGCGGTATCGGCGGGACAAGCGGGCAGCTCTCGACGGCCTCAGTTGCCGAGATCGTCGAGGCCGAGATTGAAATCGACTACGTCAACAGCATCGCCACCGCCCGCCTGACACACAGCGGCGGTACCGACACCCACTCAGAAAGCTTCCCGTCCGGCGGAGCTGACACCCTTGACCGCGTCGTCTTGCTGTCCAACGGCAGCTTCGGCGGCTATGGGCTGGATGTCGATAACATCCTGATCCGCTCCTGCGATGACTGCGAGGGCTTGGCATCGGCAGCTTTCGATAGCCTCTGCGCCAGCCTGGTCTCTACGCCGCCAAGCAGCGTTGCACAACTTGAGGACAGCGCCGCCGCTGCGATTGCCGAGGCTATCTCGGGTGCCGACCTGTGCGACGGTGACACTGCGGGTTGCGCCTCGCAACTTTTGTCGCAGATCCTGCCGTAAGTGTCGGCGAAACTGCGCTCGTAATTCAACGCCCGTCTGCCGAATCGGTAGACGGGCGTTTCTGCGTACGGCCGCGGTTGTGCCCGGTTGCGCGCTATCATAGCCAATTGCTTCACCACCAGTCGCGACCCGCGTTTGCTCCCTATTGATCATCCCAACAAAGAAACACGGTACCGCAGTTCCAGCCCCAAGGTCTTTGTTCGGTGGTGGGCGTCTTCGGTTGCGCGGCAACTGTCATTGCCACTCCACCTTTTCCGATGGCACCTATTCCGCTGAAGAAACCGTTGCCCGCTATCGAGACGCCGGCTACGATTTTCTCTATCTCACCGAGCATTGTGCTAAGCTCACCTATGGTAAGTTCCCGAATTTTGACGCACTTGACTCTCCTGACTTCAAGGTGCTTCCGGGCGTTGAGTACCGCGCCGCAAACTGCAGGAAGCCTATATCCGCCCTGCTGGCGAGGCTTTCAAGAAAGACAGCGGCTTGTCGACGTGTTTACGCCTTTTGAGTCGCACGTGTACGAGCTGCAGCCCGGTAGAGATGAATGATGGGAGCGAGTGCGATATCGCACC
Organism: uncultured Lentisphaeria bacterium; assembly: GCA_913042885.1. Next base: position 13,915 of record CAJWLW010000070.1, read on the forward strand.
GGGCGATAATACTCGGCTACGCCTCCCACACTGCTTACACGCCGTAAACAATGCGCGAAGCCCTGGTCTCGACTCGCATTCCACCAGGCCTCGCAGTATCGTTCAAGAGTTCCCGAAAGCAATTCCCTATCAGTAACAGAAGCGAACAGGCGGTTACTCAGTCGATGACAGCGCAAGAGCCATCGTCGGTGACCATTTCGATCGACGCGCAAAGCGAGACGGGCCCACTGGACCGTATCTGGCGTTGCATCGGATACAACGAGATCAACTGGACTTACACGCCTATCGGCAAGCAAGTCTTGCGGGCAATGCAGGAGCTCGGTGAGGACGCGTTTTATGTCCGTGTGATGGGGTCGTTTTCCTCGGGTAACCGACGCAGCTACTCGGGATGGGGAACGACAAACTGCTATACCGAAGATGCCGCCGGTCGCGCCCACTATGACTGGAGCATCACGGATCGCCTCTACGACACCCTCGTGGAGTACGGCTGCAAGCCGATGGTCGTGCTCGGGTTCATGCCGCATGATCTTTCCGCGCATAGCGAGACCGGGCTATTCCACAGCTGGCGTTATCCTCCGAAGGACTATCGCCGCTGGCAGGAACTGAATTTCCGTTTTGCCGAGCATCTGCTCGAGCGCTACGGCAAAGAGGAAATCCGCACGTGGTTCTTTGCCCCATGGAACGAGCCGGACGAAAGGATGGCCTTCAGTTGCGATCCGGATGAGGCCCGGGACACGCCCCAACGTCGGCAGGAGGAATACCTTAAACTGTTCGATCATGCCGCTGCCGGGATTCGCGCCGCTGACGAAAACTTGCGTTTGGGTGGACCTGAGTGCGACAAGAGCACCGAATTTCTCGAGTTTTTTTTAGAACAGTGTAAACACGGCATCGACCACGTCACCGGAAAAAAGGGAAGACAGCTGGACTTCGTGTCGATGCACGGCAAAGCCACGGGTATACAGCCCGTCCAACTGGGGCCGAGTGGGCCATCTGTCCAACCAGGCGCGTGCGTGCCGATGCCGGATTTCGACCTGCTCGTGCGAAGAAGACTTCTTGCTTATGACAACGTGCTCCGCAAGTATCCTGAGTTCCACAGCTTGCCGTGGATCTGCAATGAGTGGGATATTGACTTTGGCACGATCTACGGCATCCACGACAGTTCGGACTACAGGTTTCGTGACACCAGTTACTACCCCGTTTTCCTGATCCGGATGGTCAAGGAAATGCTCGATCTCAAGCAGCGATTGGGCATCAATCTGACCCACATCGGGACGTGGGCGTTCTTCTTCCACGGCAGCCGGTGCTTCGAAGGCCACCGCGCCCTGTTCGATCCCATGGGCATCCGTAAGCCGGTCTTTAACGGGTTTGAAATGCTTTCACGCCTGGGGAAGAAACGCCTGGCCGCGGTGACGGACGATACCGAACTGGATATCTCTGCGGGCCAGGAGGCGGGCATCGAGGGCGGACGTTGTCCGACGGAAACCGAGACCCTCGACGACCTGCCGCAGGAACGACGAATTCTCCCGCGCCCGCAGGTCGACGTTCTGGCCGCCCGTGATGGTGACTGCGTGCAGGTTCTGGTGTGGTCTCAGGTTTACCGATGCGATGCCATTGGCGACCGGCCGGTCGATGTGATCATCCGCGGTCTGGAGGACTGGGTGCGGGTGCGCATCTCCCACTATCGCATTGATGAGCGCCACTCGAACGCCCACACGGTATGGGAGGAATTGGAATGTCCAGACTGGCCCACCGATGAACAAGTCGCGGCGATGCGTTCGCGTGAGGGTCTGGAGAAATACGAGGCGGATCGAGAGCTGACACCTGCCGGAGGACGTGTATCGATCCAGACTGTTTTGCCTATGCACAGCGTCTCGCTCCTGCTTGTGAATCGTTGTTCCGATTAACACCTCTTCGATTCGTATCGCTGGGTTCTGGCCGGTGAATTTGGGTACGAATTGGGAACCGCGCTGCGAAATCCAAGTATCGCTGGGCGCCCGAGACCGGGCCCCGTGCATTGACAAGGAATCCGTCGCGGTTGACCAGATGCATCGTCCGGGCGCGGAGATCCATTTATCGCTTGTCACGCCCAGGTTGTCTCCTCTGAAAAGGAACTCGGCGCCCGGCACGTCGTTGCCGCCCGGGCCGACCACCCGCACCGACACGTCGAGAAGGTCGTCGACAGGAAGCCGCATGCGAGAGATGGGGGACGCTGAGAGAAATAGCGGCGAATAACGCGACGAGAAGTTCCAATTTCACGGATTCCACCGAAAGATGTTGATTTCGAAAAGCGCTGAACCTACCCGCCTGTCCCTCCCCCCAATGCCCGCTTTTTTCCTTCCTCACGCTCCCGGCTCATATCGACCTCACTCCTTGAATATGACAGAACCCACCGCCAAACCTTGCAGGTTGGAAGATTTCACCCCGTGCTTTTTTTATCAAGTCTCTTTTTTTGCGTTCCCGCCACCTGCACCTACAGGTCGCCCCCGTGAACCACCCATTGGCTCACCACACACTGACGGATGGGAAGGAGAAGTACATCCGGTTCGCGGTCGATGGTAGAGAGCAATTATTCCGGCTGCCGGATGACCCCCACGAGTTGCATGACCTGTCCCATCGACCGGAAGGGGCAGACAGGATTACGTATTGGCGAAACGAGCTCATCGAGCGACTGCTCGGCAGCCCGGAGGCGTTCACCGACGGACAGCGACTCATTGCCGGGCGTCCGTTTCCACCTCGGCGCCAACCAGGCACTATAGCGGACGCGGACAAGCCGTGCCGTTGAGCTTGACTGTTGTCACTCGGATCGGCGGATGCCGAATTCCCGGTCGGCGTGAGTCTGCTGAATACGCCCGCCACCGAACGGTTTGACTCACTTCAAAGCTTGGGAAGATTATCGAGAAGCGGTTAGGTTACACGCAATGATCGGAAAAGATACAAATGGAAACAGAGTGAAAGATCGACGCCCCTTCACCTTGATCGAGCTGCTGATTGTCATCGCCATAATCGCTATCCTGATGTCATTGCTGTTGCCAGCGCTGAGCGGCGCCAAACGCCGGGCGAAACTCATTGTTTGCATGAGCAACCTGAAGCAGATGGGCGCAGGCATGATCATATACGCCGCAGTTTCCGATCAGCAGTGGCCGTTCCACGGCACCGACCCCGTCCCCCACCCACAGTCGTACCCGAACCAAGTTTATACCGAGGCCTTGGGGCTGTACAACGACCACTTTGGCATGGACGAGGTCAAATGGCTCGAATTGTTTGCCGACACGGTCCTGTCAAATGCGCCAATCGGCTTTTGCCCGCTCGAGCGCTGGGACAGGCCAAGAGAGCTCGGCGGAATGTGGACCACCGCCGCCACAGGCCAGTTCAAGAACCTCTACGGATTCAAGGCCGATCGCAACTTCTACTTCATTGGCTACCATCGTTTCGCCGGCTTCTGCCCGCCACCCTACAACGGTGGGCCGGACGACTCGTCGCACGACTGGTCAGCGTCGACGAACTCACAGCTTGATGTAACACCGCATAAGCCAGGCAATTCAGGTGACGTCATTCTCGCCGATAACGACTGGAACAACGACCACCAATCGCTTTCTGCACATGCCAGCGATCCGGATCAACCGGGACACATCTCCCAACCGTACCCGACGAAGTACATCGACAACAACCTCGCCTACGGTGACGGACATGTCGAAACCCATCGACATCGCTCGATGGACCACAACGGCATCAACTGGTTTTTTCCCGAGGGCGGCCACGTCAAGAAATTGGGGGGGGCTGGAACCGATCCACACCTGTACACATATTGAGGACAGACCGCGGCCGTCATGCCCGTCCCACCATCCTCTGTCTCGGCAGCATGACCTTCGGCCCGGCGGTTGTCCGGACCCGCACTGTGCGGCTCTGGCATCGTCCAGGCGCTGCACTACGGCGACGTGACCGGGCAGCAGCCGGTACTTGCGTTAATCAGTGCGTACGTCGGATATTTTCGGCGCCGAACGGCAGAAGCTCGAATACGTATCGGGGCTGTGTGCGGCGCACGGCGTCGAGGTATGGGCGTTAGTTAGCAGCAAGGAGGGAGTGATGAAAACGTCATGGGGATAACCTGTGCAGAATGTTGGGAGCATCCGAGCACTACTGGTCACTTTGTCAGTCGGTGTGTGCATTGCCACTTTGATGGGCTGCGGCAATAAACCGGAGAAGGACACATCACCGGTGGCAGACCCCATAGAAACATTGACGTTGAGCGGTGCGCCGGGATTGACGCAAAAAAGCGCGGAATCTTTCGATCCCGCGC
>CAJWLW010000071.1 GCA_913042885.1 uncultured Lentisphaeria bacterium
TACTCCGTTCGCGGCATTTTCGTCTTGTTGTTCTCCGTGTCACTTCCAGGCTACCGCAATCGGCCACACCAGTTGATTGCATTCTTCAACAGTGTCTTCTTCGTTTCCTCCGCAGCTTTCCCCTTTAACCTCAGGTCCAGGCCGCAGATCACCACCCGCCCTTTGTCAACCTCACCGACGACCACCACCGGATCGCCGCTTGGAGCCGCTCTGGCCACAGCCACGCCTTTTGGACCGAGCTCGTATTCGACGCTGAACCCGGTGCCAGGCAGCTCCTTGTTCATCTTGATCCCCTGCGCCATTGGATGTTCATCCACCACCAACCAGGGGACGAAATCGTAATCACCACTGTGGTTCTTGAACTTACAGATGTCTGGGTATCTGGTAAGCCCCATCTCCCCCAAAGCCGCCGTAATGATCAGCCCGCCGCCACCGCGCACATAATCTCGGTACGTATCCATCAGGGCATCACTCATACGTCGTCCCTGTTTGTCACGTTTCAATATGGGCAGTACCACCGTTTGGCAAGCGTCAATCATCGCCTTGTTGGGAGAAGACAGCGGCTGGACGTCCATGCCATCCACGGTTTGAAGATAATTGAGAATCTCAATCGAACCGTAACCGGCCTGTACAACCCCGACGCGCAAGCCCTTGCCAGTGAACTTTGGCATCGTGGTCTCTACCATTTCATCATCCGTCAACGGAAGCTGCTTGGCAGCAACGGATCCCGGGACCCAGTCTTTGGGGCGCAACGCCCGCATCCAGACATCTCCTTTGCAGTACTTCATTTTTCCGCTGAGCCGTTGCGCCGCATGACCTTCAATGTCCGCGACGAGGAAATAGCGAAGACCGGGATCGTGCCGGTCAAGGGTCAAGGTGTAAATGTGCGCTTTGTTGGTGCGATATCGCGTGATCCCCTTGTGCGTGTCAACACTCAGCTCAGTCAATTGATCCGGTTTGTCAGCAGGCGCTGAAGCCAATACCGCCCGAAAGATATCCAGGCTATAGTGGCTGGCATTCTTGAAGGTCACCTCGTAGACGCCCGTGACCAGGACTTGGTCGGTGACATCCCACGTCTTCGTTACCTTCGCCTTGTCCGCGAAATCCTGGCTTTTCCAGACACCAACTTTCTTGCTAAAGTAACTCGATGCGAAACTGCGAATCCCGAACGGGGCCAGCGCATCGCTGATCCCGTAAACCGTCTTACTGACCGCCGCCAGGGTTTTTTTGTAGCGGTTCTTTTTGCCCTGATTATAGAATTCGAGATCGGGAAGCGATCGTATCCAGCGCTCCAATCCGTCAATGGTTTCGATCCCGGCGCTGCCCAGTCTGGTCAGCGCGTTCTGCACGTCGACGCGCTGGTCGTAGGTGGGGGTTGCAACAGTGGAGACCTGCGTGGTAATGAATGCTGCCTCTTTCATCATTCTCACATAACCTTGAATGACCCGCGTCTCGGCGATCATCGCCGGTTCACCAAGGCGTTCGGCAATTTTCAATGCCTTCTCGCAGACCGTAAGATCCTCATCGAAACGCTGCATCGTCGGGAAGTACTCGAACATCCCTTTCTTTCCCAGGCCAGGATCCAAGCGAGCAGCCACCATGTTGGAAAGTATGGCGCCGTGGTTGAAGTCATACATCGCTGCACCGTAGAAATCCCATCCCACCGGCCCGAGCAGCACAGCCCACTCGGCAAATGCAGCAGGGTCGCTGATCCCCCGCCGCGTCGCATAGGCCGCGGAGAACTCGCGCTCGTCGCGGCCCCTGGCATTCCACGACCACTCAGCAGCCGCGGTCACGTTGAAGTCATAAAGGCGATTGCTGTACACGGCGTAGCCACACAGGCATTCCAGCTTCTTGTCCACAAACTCGTTCATGCGGTACCTGATGAACTGCGGCGCAGTCCACGGCGTCACCGCACCAAAGGACGATGTCAGTTGCGGCACCACGCCCAGCCACCTGCCCTTGGCCGCGAAATCCTCCAACAGGGGGTAGATCATCGGTTTCTGCAACGAGTTATAGGTTGCCCAACTGGCATAAAAGATGACACCGACGTCTTGCGGCACTTCAGCCAGCACTTTGTCGTTGCTCGTATAGGTACCCTGGGTCAGAACAATGCGTACAAACAGCTTTGGATACTGCTTTCGAGCGATTCGCCAACCGTTGACGTAGGCGCGAGCCTCCAAGGCATAGTGCATGTTCTCACCTGCCCCGAGACACTTGTCGCATCGGCACTGGTACCGCCTTCCCTCCGTCAGCCAGCAGTCGACCTCCTTGGCGCCGGCCTTCGCCATGGCGCACATGAAATCCGCCAACACCTCGGCCATCTTGGGCTCCGACGGGCACGGGACGGTCTTCAAATCCCTCTCTCCGAGATCCATTACGACCTGTCCATCGACTTTGGTCTTCCCTTTGTTGAGGTGTGGATAGACCTCAAACAAGTTGGTATACTCCCCGAGGATTGAGTAATGCGTGATGTAGGGCACCATCTCGAACGCATGACGGCGAGCAGATGCGATCCGCTCAGGGTAGAGTTTCGTGACGTCGCCATGGCCGTCTTCCAGAATGCGGTAGCCGACGTGGTATACGGCCATGTTCATCTTGTGGCGGGCCATCCATTTGATTTCCTCGGGTGGAAACCAGGTAATCGCGCCCGCTTCACCGCGTTGCGCCATATCGGGCCAGTCGGTTACGGAGACCAGGGGTATCGTCACCGTACCATTCTCAGACTCTCCGCCCCTTTCCAGCAACTGCCGCAACGTTTGCGCGGCGTAGAAAACGCCGCGCTCATGCAGCGCGGTGAGCACCAGACGGTTTTGGCCGACGGGGCGAATGAGGTACGCCTGATCCCGGTTCGGGAGGTTGCTGAGCTCAGTGGTATCAGTGAGCGTGACGTCCCCGATCTTCCCGCCAGCATCGCAGACGCCGATAAGGATTTCAAATGCTTCCCCGTTTCCGTCCGCGCCACCTTTTTCCCTAAGCAAGGCGATCAGTTGGTCCGCAGCGGTTTTCTCCATCTCACCGGCACTCTGGCGCAGGGTGATTTTCACCTCGGAGGCTGGTAGTTCGACTTTACGATTGATACGGATCTTCTTCGGCAGCGGGATCACCCAGCGCAGCCACTGCGACTGTTCCTGTGTGGAGACGTTCTCAACCGCCATCGCGCTTTGGGCAGTAGCAGGAACCAGTACAGTACAGATAAAACCAACAATTAGTTTAGTGCTTTTCATGGTAAACCATTCCTGCCTTTTTCGATTCTGCTGACGCCCAGGGCGAACCGTTTTTCTCGGCCGACTCTACAATTGGGTTTTCGTGCAAGACGCCCTCCCGTGGGACGGGCGTCCTCGGCCGACATTCGGATCCGTACAGTACAGTACAATGCCACTAGGAGTTAGGTTTGAGACACGGCGAAGGCCTGCCTTTTGTCTACCGGTACTCGCCTGAACACCGGCAGCGGCGGCAAACCATCGCGTCTTTCCCAGGTGACCTGGACCGGGTCACCAATGGCTACGTTGCCGCCTTCAATGCGCGTCAGCAGCCGCGGGCCCACGTCCAATTCCACCACCGCGACCTGGTACGGCGGCTCGAACTCCGGAGCGATCTGCAGGTGCACCGTGGTCACCGAGTACACGGTCGCAGCGCCACTCACCGGCGCCCACACGACATCGTCCGAAGCGCACACCATACAGAACGGCCGCGGGTAAAATTGGTGGCATCCGCAACCGCCGCATTTCTGAACCACCAGTTGGTGCCGCGAAGCTGCCGCCCAAAACGGCCTGCTCAACGGGTCGCCATAAGGAATCTTATTGCCATCACATGGTTCCATTCTTGGTCTCCTGGCATTCCGCACGGGCTGCCGGCCATAAAATAAGCGAGTCTTCAGTGGTCACTCTTGTTTCAGGACTAGCTGCTGCCCAACACCACCGTTGCCGATGTTGACAGCATTCCGCCGATGCCGTGTGCGACACCGATCTCGGCATCCTGCACCTGCCGGTCGCCGGCCTCACCGCGCAACTGGCGCACCGCCTCGATCAACAGCAGTACCCCGAGCGCACCGGGGTGATTGTACGACAACCCGCCGCCGGACGTCATCGCCGGCAAAGCGCCGCCCGGCGCCAGCCGCCCGTCACTCACGAAATCTCCGCCTTCCCCCTTTGCACAGAATCCCAGATCCTCAAGCGCCAGCAACACGGTCAATGTGGTTGCGTCGTAGGGTTGGATAAAGTCGACGTCGTCAGCGGTGATGCCGGCCATGGCGAACGCTTCGGCGCCGGATACCTTGCCGGCCGTCACCGTCAGATCCGGCATCGACGCCATGTGCCAGTGGGTATGGCTCTCACCGGCGCCCATGATGCGGACCGGTTTTTTCGCCGCATCCTTGGCGCGGTCCGCATGCGTAACGATGACAGCACCGCCGCCGTCGGTGATCAGGCAACAGTCCAGCCGCCGCAGCGGCGTCGAGATCATTCGCGACGATAACACGTCGTCGATGCTCAGTGGATCCCGCTTCCATGCCTTCGGGTTTTTCTGCGCCCACTGCCGTGCAGCCACTGCAATTTCCGCGAACTGTTCGGGTGTACTGCCGTACTGATGCATATGCCGTGCCGCCATCATGGCGAAATACCCGAGCGGCTTCGGCAATCCGTAGGGCGCCTCGAACTGCGCTGTCAGGCTGGTCGCATCCGCCTGCCCGACCATCGAGCGCGAGCGCCGGGTACGCTGACGCGAGGCATAGCCGATCAAGGCCACCTCGCAGCGGCCGGCCGCGATCGCCGGCATGGCATGGTGCACGAAGGCCTCGAAGGCCGCGCCACCCAGATCGCTCGAATCTGCATAGCGCGGTTGGATTCCGAGGTATTCACCGACCTGCACCGACCCTTGTTCGCCCATGTAGTTGACGAAGATGCCGTCGACATCCTGCAGTGTCATGCCCGCCTCCGCCAGCGCCTCGCGGGCCGCCAGCGCCAGCATCGACAACTCCGTCTGGTCATGTACCTCGCCGAGCGGCGTCTCCGCCGCACCCACGATGTACACCGGATTGGCGCCAAACTCAGTCATGATACGGCTCCTGTCGCAGTCCTTGAGCCTCGTCGAAGGGTCGGACAGCGCGCCTCGACCAACGCCGAGCGCCGGATCTTACCCGAAGGTTGGCGCGGCAGCGCGTCGACAACCTCGAAAGACTTCGGCACCTTATAGGGCGCTAATTGCCCGCGACAGTGACGGTCCAGATCCTCGTTACTTGGAGGATCCGCCGATGACACCGGCTCCACCACGGCGTGGACCCGTTTACCCCATTCGTCATCCGTCAATCCAATGACCGCACAGTCGCCGACCTTTGCATGCTCACAGAGCACCCCTTCGATCTCGGCGGGATAAATGTTTTCGCCGCCGCTGACGATCATGTCGACGCGGCGGTCCGCGAGATAAAGATAACCCTCCGCGTCGACGCAACCGAGATCGCCGAGACTCGAGAAACCATCCGGAGTACTCTTCAGGTTTTCGGAACCGATATACCTATAATACGGCGGCTCCGCATCGCGACGACGCAGAAAAATCTCGCCGATCTCGCCGCACGGCAGTTCGTTGCCTTCGTCGTCGAGGATCTTGAGGTCGGCGTTGCGCGGCAGACCGCTACTGCCGCGGTGCACAATCCAGTCATCGCCGCGGATAGTGACAATGCCCACGTTCTCGGCGCCGCCATAGGCGTCATAAAGCTGTTCGGGACCGATAAGATCGATCCAACGCTGCTTGAGCACCGGCGAACACGGAGCCGCCGTGTGATAGATGCTGCGGATACTGGAGAAATCGCGACCGTCGATGCCCGCCAATTCTGCGATACGGCGCATCATGGTGGGAGCGAGAAAGGCGCAGTTGACGCGATGCCGCTCGATCAGGTCAACGGCCGGCGCCGCGTCGAACCTCTCCATTACCACCAGGGTCTGCGCCTCCGCAAGGCCACTGAACGTGATGAAGAACGGGGCACTATGGTACAACGGCCCGGCCACCAGTTGCACCATCCCAGCCGTCCAGCCGACGAGTGCGAACAAGTGGTTTGTGCCTGGTGTAAACACCCAGGGATTCGGATCGACGATGATCTTCGGCAACCCCGTCGAGCCTCCCGATCCCACCGCTTTGCCGGGGTGCGCGATGACATCAGGAACCGGCGCATCCGACATGCCGATCATCGCTCGATCGAGCTCGGCGGACCTCAAAAGGTCCCCGACATCCGTCTCCCAGTCGGCAATGATCACTGTCGGATTGGCCAACTTCAGGATCCTGCTGCGTTCGCTTTCCGGCATCCGCGGATAAAGTGGCAGCACCATTGCCCCCACCTTCCATGCGGCGATGGCAGCGACAATGTGGTGCTCGCCGTTTGGCAACCCAATGACGATTGTCGATTCGGTAGCCACGCCGAGATCGGCCAATACGCGCGCGGACTGGTTCGAACGCCGGTCGAGCTCGGACCAGGTTAACGCCTGTTCTCTGCCACTCGGGTGCGACACGAATACGATCGCAACCTTGTCGGGATGTGCCGCCGCCAGATCGGAGATTCGGCGTCCGTACGAAACGGTTTTGGGTTCAGTCATGCAGAATTTTTTCACACCGTTACACCCTACCATCGGTGTCATCGGTCCAGGTTCGGGAGTCCGGAACCGGCAGCCAATTGCCTTCGCTGCTGATGGATTGCTGGCTGACCAAACCGGGCAAAGTCATGTCCATCGCTTGATGAATGCCGATCGGACATGGGCGCCGGCTCTCGACGAAGTCAATGAAATCCAACACCTCGAAAAAATCCCCGCCGCCGTGGCCCGCCTGCTTGGCAATCTCGCTGCCGGACTTGTACCAGTCCGGCAAGTATTGCTCCACAATCTCATCCAGCGCTTCCCACTTGTAGGTGCAATCGTAGCCGCTCGCATTCGGCCCGCCCTCGGGATCACGATGCTGCAACCAGATCTTGTCCTGATCGGTGAGGCCCCGTGATGATTCATAACATCCTGTCGCTCCCTGCAGTGAATACCCCGACATGTTATGGGGGCGAACGCTGAGCATGTCAACCCTGATTTTTACCAAGCCGCCGCCGCTCATTCGGCAGAGCATGACACTGGTGTCTTCGGCTTCGTACAAATCTCCCTTCGCATCCCGATGATGATGACCGCTTCCGGCGCAGCACACCGAGGTCACTCGCCGGCCGCTGAACCACTGCAGGACGGGACCAAGACTGTGCGTACCGTAGGTGATGCCGTTGATCCCGGTCTGCCATTTGCGCCGCCAGATGGTTCTCTCGTTCAGCTTCTTCAATTCGTGCAGGTACTCACCTTCGGCGTAATAGAGATCGCCGAACAAGCCTTGGCGAACCATTTCACGTACCGCTACATTGCTGCGCAGGTAAGTAAAGTTCTCCCCCATCATGTAGACGGCGTTGCTGCGCTCGCAGGCAAGAACAAGTTCCCGGCATTCGGCGATTGAAATTCCGGCAGGAACTTCACACAAAACCGAGATGCCCCGGTCCAAGGCAGCGATCGACTGCGGCACATGAAAGTGCATCGGGGTTCCTATTATCACGGCGTCGACGCAGCCGTCGTCCAGCATCGCCTGGTAATCCGTGTACTGCCTTTCGGCGCCGAAACGGGCAGCGGCCTCCGGCAACCGCGCAGCGTTGGTATCACAAACAGCTGTAAGGCTGACGCGGTCCGCAATGGCGTCACAGGCGACCTTAAAGCCCGATCCCCGGCCGCAGGCGCCGACGATTCCAAGTTTTAGTTTGCTGCTCACTGTCTTATTGCGTCGACTCTGCTATTTTGGGCCTAATCGCATGCCGCCGTCCAGACGGATCACCTCACCATTGAGCATGCTGTTTTCGACGATCGTCTGGGCCAGGTGCGCGAACTCGTCGGGAATACCCGGACGGGTAGGGAATGGCGTCTGTGCAATCAGCGATTCGCGAATGTTCTCCGGCGTCGCGATGCCCCTTGGCGTATCGAAGAATCCCGGTGATATCGTCATCACGCGGACGCCGAGCACGGCGAGATCACGAGCCAGCGGCAGCGTCATACCCGTCACGCCGGCCTTGGCAGCGGCATAGGCCGCCTGACCGATCTGTCCATCTTGCGCCGCTACTGACGCGGTATTGATCACTACCCCGCGTTCGCCGTCGCCGTCCGCGTCGTTGCCGCTCATCGCATGGGCCGCGAGGCGCGTGGTGTTGAAGGTACCGATCAAGTAGCTGTGGATGTACTCCGCGAATTCCGGCAGCGGATACGGCCCGTCACGGCCCACCGTCCGGCGCGGCGGACCGGCGGCGCTACCGCCGCAGTTGACCAGAATATGGACACCGCCAAAGGCGGCGACAGTCGCGTCCACCGCCGCCGACACCGCCGCCTCGTCCGCGACGTCGGCGTGAGTAAAGCGTACCCGATTTCCCAACTCCTCCATGAGTGCAGCGCCGCCTTCGTCGTTCACGTCCAGGATCATCGCGTTGGCGCCCTTGCCGACAAATCGGCGCAGCGTCGCCTCACCGAGCCCGGATGCGGCGCCGGTGATAATGGCAGTATGATTTTGAAGGTGCATGCCTGCGTCGCTGATTTCGGGGTTAGCTGCAGATTCAAAGATTGCCGTCATTAATCGCATGAAGACATTTGACGACATCTTTTTTCGAAATTGGAATCGGGTTGGGATTAAGATGTCCGCTGTCGGTCATTACAACGTCAGCTGCTTCATCAACGGGTGCTTTCAGTTGAAGTTTGTCAAAACCAAGTTTTTCAATAACTTGTTTGAATTTTTCATAGAAAATCGATTGGTTATGTTTATGGGCCACAGTCGTACATGACGACAACGAATAGCCATGCGGAACACCTTCATTAGAAAACACATAGGATAATGCATGTCCCAGTGTGGTCGAACAATTTCCCATGCCCATACCCGAAAGCATCGAACCATACGGATAATTCTCCGGTTTATCATTCATGATCGCATCATATAAAACATCAAACGCCTGTTTACATAACGTTCGTGTAAGATCATTCCCTAATTTACTGTCATGTGCTTCTGTTGCTTGCGCACAAGCGTCGCATACAGAGTTCTTGACTATTTGTTCTGGAGTACCCTCGAGAAAATATGAATCGACGATCGCGCGATCTGCAAGGAATCTTTCGTCAGGACCAAGAAGTTTTTTCTTGCCATCAAACTTCAGCACACAATACGTTGTCATCTCAGCGCCAGTACCAAAAGTGGTAGGAATCAAGATTTTTTCCAGGCCAAATTCAGAGGCTGCATATTTCGCGACATCCATAGAACTTCCGCCGCCAAGACCAATTAATGCGGATGGATTTTTCACCTTGCACTCAGCGATTACAGCATTCACATCATCAATAGAAGGTTCGGGTGTAACTCTATCGAACAGCATATAATCCTGGATCCCCATCCGATCCAACCATTCCCCGGATAACTCTGGTGGCGCCGTCGTTACCACTAAAGCATTCCTGGGATAGTCAGCCTCAGAAAGTGCGTTTTCACCAAATTGAATCACGCTTGGTATTCTTACGGTGTGCATAGTTTATGATGATACTCCTGAGATTTGTTCACGAACGCGCGGCTCAGCGACTCGCCGAAGCGAAGGCGAGTTTGGCCGCCGCCGATTGTTTGCGTGGTGTCTTTATTCGCGCCTGTGCCCGGATTGGCGTATCGGGCATGGGCACGAAGTGTTCTCGTCTTCTTCGTCGATTTCTTTTTATCGCCAACAGGGGTTTGATACAGATCCTCAGCCCCCTCTGCCGTTGCCATAATGGCCAGCCAATCCGCCAGCGTCTTCGACACCCGCTCCGGGTGCTGTCTGCTGCGGACGGTAAAACCGGGCACATCATCGCGCCCCGTGGGCATGGCCAGGTCACTGTAGCGCAGGTCCAGGCTCCAGCGGATGTGGTCTGACAGATTCGGGATCGACCGGTGGATCGTCTTGTGCTGAATCAGCAAGACGCTCCCCTTCTTCACAGGGCACATCACCTGCTCGCCTGCAGGGAGATCCGCGTCCTCGATCCCCAGGAAATTGCGCGCCGGTCCCAGCTCGCGAACATGCCTGATGAGCGGCGCCCGGTGGCTGCCTGCGATCACCTCCATGCACCCGTTCTCCGCCGTGGCGTCCACCAGCGGGATCCAGAAATTTATCATAAAAGTCTCCTCGGCATCCGGCTCCAGATAGCCCAAGTCCTGGTGCCAGGGCACCACGGACGCGTCCTGGTTGGGCAACTTCGGCCGGATGTTGAACTGGGGATGCGCCAGAACCTCGCCGCCGATCATCGACTCCACGATGTCCAGGATCTCCGGATGCGTGGCCACCCGAAAGATCCCCTCCGTCTTCAGCTTTCCGGTCAACCCCTGAAAAATCGGGTCTCCCAACGCCGTCCCGGGGTCTCCCAACGCCGCCGCCGCGCGGGCAAGCCGGCGCTCGAAGGGCTCGTCCTCAAACAAATCCGCCAGCAAGCCTTCGGCATGGGCTTCGTGAACGTTCCGGTCGACCGTCGCATTCAGCTCATCGATCAGAGTTTGGAAATCGGCCGGCGGGATCACGTCTTCCACCAACAGGTAGCCCTGTTCCTTATAAGACACAATTTGATCGGCACTCAAACCAGCCATAACCCCTCCCTGACAGTCTACAGGCGGATCGTTCAAATCTGCGATTGGTAAATTGCATCCACCAGTTCCATCGTCTTCAGCGCATCCTCGAAATTCGTCTCTGGCTGTTTACCCGTCTGGACACACTTGATAAAATGGGCATTGGTATCGTAAGGGCCATATGCCCGAAACGTCTCCTGGCTTTTACAAAGCTTGAAAGGATCGAGCACCTCGAGGGGTTCGACCCGGTCGTCGGCGAAGACCTGCCCGCCTTCCTCCGGATCGCCAAAACAGGAAATCCCGGAGCTGTGGATCTCCACCGTGAAAACCCGGCGCCCGGTCATCCAGTTCGTCAGCAGCACCCCGGTGGCGCCCGAAGAGAACTTCACCAGCGCCAGGTGCACGTTGCATTGATCCGCGTCCACCCGCCGGACGTCGCTGGCCACGCTTTCCACCTCGCCGCCACAGAGATAACGGAGTGTATCTACTGCGTGGACCGCATCCCCCGACAGGATATCCATCACCCCCCGGCAGTAGGTCGCCTGCCCCACCGAGTTTTTGTAAAACGTCGCCACGGCCGAATGTACGGGGCCCCGTTTCTCACACAATGCCTTGCCCCGGCGGACCACGGGTGCGAACCGCCGCTGAAAGGTTACCCCCGTAAGCGCCTTGTGATTGCGCGCCAGGATCGCCAGTTGTCGCGTCTGTTCGGAGGTGAGCGCCGGCGGTTTCTCCACGACCAGGTTGCGGCCCATCTCGAGTACGGTTGCCGCCACGTCATACACGTGTTGCGTAGGCATAATCGCATAGACCACGTCCGGCTTCTCGGTTTCGATCATCTCCACGTAATCGGTGTACCGGCCCCGGATTCCGTATTGTTCCGTCACCGCCTGGAGCCGTTCCGCATCCAGATCGGCCGCGGCCACGATATCCGCATCCGGGTTGGCGGCCAGGGACGGGTAGTGAACCATCCGGGCCCTGCTCCCGGCGCCGATGAAAGCCACGCGCACCTTTTTCCGGGAACGCCGGGACCGCTTCGCCTTTTTCGCCTGCTCGCTTTTTGCCATCCCTATTCCCCTTCGTGTTCCGCCCGCATCGCATTGAAAAACCGCACGTCGATCCGCGCCAGGTCGATCACCGTCTCCACCGTCTCCCCACTGTATTCGCTGTGGAAACTCACCGGCCCTTCAAAGTCCAGCCGGTCGAGCGTTTTCACCAGGGCCGGCCAGTCACCGAAGCCCTGTCCCAATCGCATCATCCCCAGCGTGGGGGGGCCCTGCTCGGTCCGTCCCATCGGCCGCTGCCGGATCACGTCTTTGAACGCCAGCACGGACAGGTAATCCCGCACGATATCCAGCGCCATATCGATCGGTTCCCCGCAGACCGACAGGTGACCCGGGTCGGCAAATACCCCGATGTGCTGCGGGTCGAACCCCTTCACTAGATTCATCGCCGCGCACGAATTCAGCCCCATCGACTTGCCGGAATGATTGTGCACGACCGTCTTCACGCCGTGTTTCTCGGAAAGCTTCTGAAAGCCCTCCATCAACCCCCGGATCTCGTCCAGCTGGTCCCAGTAGTGCACCTCCGGGCGCCAGTGCCAGTACCCGAGTTTGATATGACCTACCCCCGCTTCGCCGCAGGCGCCGAAGTAGCGGTCCGCATAATCGATGTCCGGCCGGTTAAAGTCGCCCGGCGCCGTTACCAGGGGGATGCACAGCCCCGCCGCTTCAAACTGCTTGGCCACTGCGGGCAGTTCCTGGTCGATATTCTCAGGATTTACCGGATACCCCGGGCGCACGCACAGGTCGGCCCCATGCACCCCTGCGGAATGCAGCGAAGCGATAATTTCGGGGACATCCAGGCCTTCCAGGTGCTTGGTGAACATGATATAGGTTAATTGCATTTGAATCCCAATTGAAAGGTTGAAGCATCCCTCCCCGGCCTTCTCTTCCCAGTTTTTAATATACCACATTCAATCCAAAGATCGCGTTGGAATATCGGCAATGACGAATGCCGATCGCGGCAATTGAATACCAGCAGACAGCGGGGCAGCGGGTTGGGGTGAGCCAGTAGGGCCGGAGCGGAATCCGGCCCTACGATACGATAGTCATGGCGTACTTGGATGTCCTCGGGTCGAAAACATTCCGAGTGTCGGAAAGGAAGTCTGCACTTGATATAGTGTCGTCGGCTGTCAGCTCCTTATTGTGCGGGCGCCAGCGCACCAGCGCTATGTCCTGTGGGATATGGTTCTGTGCACCCGGCGGCGGCGGCGAGCTGCGATAACCGGTTCCGAAAACGGTGATCAGCGAGCCGTCCGGCAGCAGTACCGTTGACGTGCGCTGCGGGCTTGCGTACCAGGCATCAGGTCCTTTTCGATTTCCCTTCCATACAGCCAGAATGTATTTATGATCCAGATCCCACGTCCGTCCGTGATCATAACTGACGACGGCCTCGATACCGAATTGCGGATAACCATCAGCCGTATCCACATAGCCTTGGCGAACCACATAGGTGAGCACAATGTCACCGTTGTCCAGCGTGACCATGCTCGTCTGATGACGACCCCAGGCATACAGCATGCTCAGTTCAGACCATGTCTTCCCGTTGTCCCCGGATACGGAAGTGCCGATTCCGGCGAAATGGTCGATGCCCATGTGCTTCGGCAGGTACTGCTCGAGGCTCAGCCTGCAGGCCGCCACCATATCGCCGTTTGCGGCACGGTGCAGAACGATTTCACCGGTCCACCCCCATTCCGCAATCTCGCGGCATGCGCTCCACGTGCGGCCGCCATCATCGCTCGATCGCAGAAGGCAGGCTTTCCCCGCGCCTTTACCGGTTGCCCACAATCGCAGGAGCTTGCCGCTCGTTGGCTCTCTGTCGACCAGAAACAGCGAGTCCTCCTCCAGTGCCGCTCCGTCTTCTATATCCTGCGCCGGTACAGCGTCTCCCTAGGTCTCGCCGAAATCGTTGCTGAACCAATACTTTAAATTCGGTCCCTGGCCATAGTTGTGAAGACGTTTGCCATGTGAACGGTCACTGCCCTTTTCGACTGCTATGTCCGCCATTTTTAAAACGGCTTTACCTTCGCCGAGATAGGTCAGGTCAACGGCCCAGGCATTGCCGATATCCTTGAGCTCGCGCCATGTTGCGCCCCGGTCGTCGCTCATCGTAACCGCACCGATCTCCTGATCATAGTGGTTGACCAGCAGCAACAGCCGATCCTTCTCAGGCATATAGATCAGGTACGGATACGTAATCACTTCCCGCAAGTGCTCAGTGATGATCTGGAACTGTGCGTTCGACTTTATGCGCGGTGCGTTGCCGTTCAACTGTTCAATCTCATGCACCTTTCAACGTCCCCTGCCGAACGGTAATGTGTAACTTACCTGGTTCCCATGGCCTTCGATAACCAGTTTGTCCGAGATGATCACGTTCGCAAAGCTCCCGCCCCAATGTATTGCTGCCAACGTAATGTAATTGACGCCGCCGTAAACCGTCCACCGGTTCTCATGTTTATGTCCGGAAAAACACCCCAGTACCATACCGTCAGCCGTGAGCATGTCTCTTACCTGCCAACCATTGTCCACGTAGGTGTTTTCCTTGCCCACCGGTGGAAAGGGAACATCCCCACCTTCGCCAGACCCCTCAGGCGGCGTGTGATGCAATTCTTCATGACAAAACACGATCTTGATTTTGCCGGAATTGTCAGCCAGGTCCTTTGTCAGCCATGCCTTCTGTACACCATCAATGAAATAGCCCCCAACAACGCCGTCGTGGCCCGGCTCTGGTGTCGTCCCGTCTCTTTCATTGTTTCCATCCAGAACAATGAAATGGTATCCGTTCACGTCAAATGAATAATACCTGTGAGGCATCCCGGTTACATTCAGGAATTCATCCTTGGTAATATGCTCTCCGCTGTGAGCGTTGGCGTACAGATCCTGCACCCCGATCTGCTCATTGCCGCCGTTGATCCAGCCGACGTCATGATTGCCAATCATGATATATGCTGGACAGGATAATTCAGAAAAGAACGCCCAGTTACGAATGAGTCCTTGCAACTGGGGCTGATGAAGGTCGGGTGTTGTCTGACCATTGGCGGTTTGACAGGTAAAGTCGCCCAGATCGATGACGAAGTCAGGCCGCCATTGAATCATTGCATCAAGGAATTCACGAAACAAACCGTCATGCCCCGCGCTTCGTTGCAGGTGACAGTCCGCACTTATGCCAAATCGAATACTCACGTTGCGTTGCCCTTTTGCCACTATTCGCTGATTGCTTCAAAACCGATGCTGTAAGGCGCATCGAGAATCTGAACGAAGAAATGCCGAAAAGTTCCGTCACGAGTGACCGGATCGCGAGTCACCACCGCGAAGGGGAGATGAATCGGAATTCGGTCCATGCGACTCACCTTGCGTGGGCAGCCGGTGTCGTTCGTCATGAATCTTTCCTGAGGAGCTCCGGCAAGAGTCTTATGGCCATCTGCTCCCATCCATTCGCACGCAGAGCGGCCGGCCTGACGGCGCGCAGCCTGGCGATAGCCTCAACGGGTCCGATCTGTTCACGCCAAGCAATATAATAACTCAGCACAAGGCCCGTCCGATCGCGACCGGCAGCACAGTGGACGAGGACCGTGCGTCCTTCTTCGATATTGGAACGAATGATCTCAAGCGTAAGCGGCAGCAACGCACGGCAGACTCGAACGCTGTAGTCATCGGGTGGCCAGGAGTCAGGAAACGGGATGCAGATGCGCGACAATCCGTTCCGCGAAGCATCTGAGTGCGGAAACAGATCGGAGGCAACCGAGAGAATTATGTCGAAACCACCGGCCTTCAGGTCGGAGAATTGCCAGGGGGCTATGCCTGGCCCCGGTCGTCCTGCGAGCGTGTTCTCATATACCCAGAAAATGTTTTTCATTGCGTACTTTCGCTATTGCTTTCCGGCGCACCATTTGATTGCATTCTTGAGCAGCGCCGCCTTCGCGCTTTGCGTGCTATTCCCCTTTAACCTAAGATCCAGCCCGCAGGCAACCAACCGCCCTTTGCCAAACTCGCCGACAACCACCACGGGATCACGGCTTTGGGCCGATATGGCGACGGCCACGCCTTGCGCACCGAGCTCGTACTCGACACAAAACCCCGTGCCGGGCAATTCCGTATTCATCTCGATCCCCTGCGTCAGCGGATGTTCGTCGACCACCATCCAGGGCGCGAAATCGTGACCACCGCCATGGTTCTTGAACTTGCAGATGTCCGGGTATCTGCGAAGCCCCATCTTCGACAACGCCGCCGTAATGATAAGCCCACCGCCACCGCGCACGTAGTTCCGGAAAGTGTCCATCAGGGAACCACTCATCCGTTGTCCTTGATCGTCGCGTGGCAATATGGGCAGCACGACCACCTCGCAGGCATCGATCATCGCCTTGTTGGGAGAAGTGAGCGGCTGGGCATCGATGCCATCGACGGTTTGCAGATAATTGAGAATTTCAGTCGAACCGTACCCCTTTTGCACAACCCCGACGCGCAAGCCCTTGCCGGTAAACTGCGGCAAAGTCGCCAGCGCCCATTCCGCATCCGTCAGCGGCAGCACCACGTCTGCGAGCGACTGCGGATCGGCGTCCGCCGGCCGCACCGCCCGCATCCACACGCCTCCCTTGCAGTGCTTCATCCGGCCACCCTGCAGCTCAGCCGGATGCCCCTCGATGTCGGCCACCAGGAAATAGCGACGGCCGGGATCGAGCCGGTCAAGCGTTAATGTGTAGACGTGCGCTTTGTTGCTGCGATATGCGGTTCGCCCCTGGTGTGCGTCGACGCTCAGCTCAGTGAGTTGCTCGGGCTGCTCGGCAGGCGCGGTCGCCAGCGCCGCCCGCGTCATGTCCAGCAGGAAGTGGCTGGCGTTCTTGAAGGTCACCTCGTAGATGCCCGCGACCCGGACATGATCGGTGACGTCCCACGTCTTCCTTATCTTTGTCTTCGCCTTGAAGTCCTTGCTCTTCCAGGCGCCGACCTTCTTGCGAAAGTAACTCGATTCGAAACCGCGAATGCCGAAAGGCCTCAGCGCATCACTGATGCCGTAAACATTCCTGCTGACCGCGGCCTTGGTGATCGCGTACCGCCCGTACACCCGGGTCATGAGGTCGAGGCCCAGAGACCGCTCCCATGCTTCCAGCCCGTCAATCGTCTCCAGCCCGGCGACACCCAGCCGGGTCAGGGCGTTCTGCAATTCGACGCGCTCGTCCCAGGTGGGCTTGTCGGCCACGGCGGCGATTTGCGTGGTGATGAAAGCGATCGCCTTCATCATGCTCACATAACCTTGAATCACCCGGGTCTCGGCGATCATCCCGGGCTTGCCGAGGCGTTCGGCGATCTTCATCGCCTTATCGCATGCCGCCAGGTCTTTATCGAAATGCTCAGTCGTCGGGAAGTATTCAAACATCCCCTTTTTGCCCAGCCCGGGACCGGTGCGCGCGGCCACCATGTTGACCAGCTTGCCGGAAGCGTTGAAGTCGTACATCGCCGCGCCGTAGAAGTCCCATCCCACCGGGCCGAGCAACATCGCCCACTCGGCGAACGCGTCGGGGTCACTGATCCCGCGCCGCGTAGCGTATGCCGTGGCGAACTCGCGTTCATCGCGCCCTTTCGCGTTCCAGGACCATTCCGCGGCCGCGGTCACGTTGAAGTCATACAGGCGATTGCTGTACACGGCGTAACCGTTCAGGCATTTCAGCTTCTTGTCGACGAACTCGTTCATCCGATAGCGGATAAACTGCGGCCCGGTCCACGGGGTCACTGCTCCGAACGACGCCGTCAACTGCGGAACCACACCCAGCCATCCACCCTTGGCCGCGAACTCCTCGAGCAGCGGATAGATCATGGGCGCGCGCAGCGAGTTGTAGGTCCACGAGCTGGCGTAGAAGACCACGCCCACTCCCGGGGGCACTTCAGCCAGCACCTTATCATTGGTCCGGTAGGTGCCCTGGGTGAGGAGGATACGCGCAAACAGCTTCGGATATTGCTTCTGCGCCAGACGCCAGGCATTGATGTAGGCGCGGGTTTCCAAGGCGTAGTGCATGTTCTCACCTTCGGCGAGACACTTCTCGCATGGGCACTGGA